>CALRLJ020000085.1:0-10724 GCA_943368635.1 Sediminibacterium ginsengisoli
TACTTCTTCATCTCGTCTTTTTTCATGCCGTCTTTTGCCATTCCGTCTTTGGCCATGCCGTCCTTCTTCATTCCGTCGTGGCTCATGGCATCTTTCTTCATGCCATCCTTCGACATCGAATCTTCCTTCTTCATCCCATCCTTGGACATCTTGTCCTGCGCGAAGGCGGCGGGCGCGAAAGCAAGGCCCAGCGAGAGAAAAGCAGCGGTTGCGCCGAGCGCGATACCTGTGGTGCGTGCCATTTGAAGTCGTCCTTTGAATCGGGTTTCTTGCGCGACGAAGGTCGCACCTGGATGTTCGGGACGAAGCCGGATTCGTTACGCGGGAACTGGAATTGTATGTCGTCCATCACCGGCATGTGATGAAAAGGAACAAGTCGGATTCAGCGGCGCTTGCTGGCGTTGATCGCAGAGGCCACGCGGCTGACCGGCGGCTTTCCGAGAATTTTGGCAATGTCGTTGGTGGCGGCGACGAGTTTCTGCAGGTCCACCCCGGTCGGGATGCCCATGCCTTCCAGCATATAGACGACGTCCTCGGTAGCGACGTTGCCGGTCGCGCCGGGCGCGTAGGGACAACCGCCGAGACCACCCGCAGCGGAGTCGATCAGCCGCGAGCCTTCTTCCATTCCGGCCAAAATATTCGCCAAAGCCTGACCGTAGGTGTCGTGAAAGTGCATACCGATATTGGCCATCGGCATTTCGGAACCGACCGCGCGCAGCAAGTGCCGTGTCTTCAAAGGCGTGCCGACGCCGATGGTGTCGCCGAGCAGAACGTCACGGCAGCCGAGATCCCATAGCTTCTTCGCCACCGTGACGACAGCCGCAGGCTTCACTTCACCATCGTAAGGACAACCGAGCACGCAGGACACGTAGCCGATGACCTTGATGCCATCGGCCTTCGCCCGCGCAATCACCGGCACGAACCGTTCGATCGATTCCGCGATGGTGCAATTGATGTTGGCTTTCGAGAAACCTTCCGAGGCCGAGGCGAACACGGCGATGACCTTGGCGCCGGCCGCTTTCGCAGCGTCATAGCCTTTCTCGTTCGGCACCAGAACGTGAAACACGCTGCCGGAATGAGGACTGACGGCGCGCAGTACCTGATCCGAATTGACCATCTGCGGAATGGCTTTTGGCGATACGAAGCTGCCGACCTCGATGGTGTGCAGCCCGGCGGCAATCAAATTCTCGATAAACGCGACGCGCGCTTCGACCGGAACCAGCGTTTTTTCGTTCTGCAGCCCGTCGCGCGGGCCGACTTCGACAATGCGGACCTGATCGCTCATCTTATGCCTTTGCAGACCCTTCGGCGGGTTCGATCTCGGCAAGCTCGACGCCTTCCTGCACGATGTCGCCGACCTTGCACTTCAACGCCTTCACGGTGCCCGCGAACGGCGCACGCAGCGTCTGCTCCATTTTCATCACTTCCAGCGTGAGGATCGCAGCGCCCTTCTCCACCGACGCGCCTTCCTCGACCAGCAGTGCCACGACCGTGCCCGGCAATGGCGCGACCACGCGGTCGGCGCCCGCCTGCTCCTCGTCCTCCGTGCCGAACGGATCGGCCCAGTGAAACTCGAACCGCCCGTTGCGGGTGCGGACGTAAACCTCGTGGCCGTCCAGCAGACCCATGATGTGATGCTTGACGCCGTCGAGCACGAGATCGATGCCGCCGCGCGGCGATACAGCACTTGCAAACGTCACGATCTTGCCGTCGATGGCGAGCGTCGATGGACCCTGCCCGTATCGCATCGACACCTTGCGTTCGCCGCCTGCCTGCCGGAACAGGAACCGGCGATGGCGCGCGCCGACCGCCGCCCATCCCGCAGACGCCCGCCACGGCGAGTTCACATCACGGCCCGCCGCAACTTCCTCGTTGCGCAGGATCGACGCCACTGCGGCACCCAGTTCCAGTTCGGTCAGTTCGGCTTCGGCTGGCGTCAGTTTCGCCAACTCGCGCTCGATGAAAGAGGTGTCGATAGTGTTGGCACGAACATCCGGATGGGTAATCAGCGCCGACAGGAACGGGATGTTGGTGACGATGCCGCGAACGTCGGTCTCTTGCAGTCCGCGATTGAGCCGCGAAATCGCAAGGTCGCGCGTCGGCGCCCATGCGATGACCTTGGCCAGCATGGCATCGTAGTTAGGAGATACCGTCTTGCCCTCGCCGTAGCCCGCGTCGATGCGCAGGCCGTCGACTTCATCGGGCGTGCGCCACGTCCGGATACGGCCCACCGAGGGCATGAAATTCTTGTTCGGGTTTTCGGCGTAAACGCGCGCCTCGACGGCATGGCCATTGAGCTTGATCTGGTCCTGCGCCAGCGGCAGCTTTTCGCCGAACGCAACCCGCAACTGCCATTCGACCAGATCGACGCCCGCAATCAATTCGGTCACCGGATGTTCGACCTGAAGACGGGTGTTCATTTCGATGAAAAACGTCTCCTTTCCGTCGGAGACAAACTCGATGGTGCCAGCGCCAACGTAATTCACGGCTCCCGCCGCCTTGCGCGCGGCAGCACACACCGTCTCGCGCTGCTCGGGATTCAGCGTCGGCGACGGCGCTTCCTCGATCACCTTCTGGTGGCGGCGTTGCAGGGTGCATTCGCGTTCGAACAGCGAAACCAGATTGCCGAGGCTGTCGCCGACGATCTGCACTTCGATGTGGCGTGGGTTCAGGACGAACTTCTCGATCAGCATCCGATCGTCGCCGAACGCTGCGAGCGCCTCGCGCTTGGCGCTGACGATGGCTGCGGCCAGTTCATCCGCGCTGCGGACGATACGCATGCCGCGCCCGCCGCCGCCCGCCGATGCCTTGGCGAGCACCGGATAGCCGATTTTGTTGGCCGCATCGGCCAGGGTTTTCTCGTCCTGCGCTTCGCCGTGATAACCGGGCACCAGCGGCACGCCGGCCTTTTCCATCAGCGCCTTGGAGCCGGACTTCGACCCCATCGCTTCCATCATCTCGGCGGTGGGTCCGACGAACACGATGCCTTCCGCAGCACAGCGGCGGGCGAAGTCCGCATTCTCCGACAAAAAGCCATAGCCCGGATGAACCGCCTCGGCGCCGGTTTTCTTCACTGCCTCGATGATGCGATCGACGTTGAGATAGCTGTCGCGCGCCCGCGCCGGACCGAGCAGCACCGCATCGTCGGCCATCGCGACATGGAGCGCATCGGCGTCGGCTTCGGAATAAACCGCGACGGTGCGCAGCCCCATGGCACGCGCCGTCTTGATGACGCGGCAGGCGATTTCGCCGCGATTGGCGATCAGCAACGTGCTGAAGCGGCGGTAGAGCGCAGCGGGAGTTTTGGCGTTCATCGGCTCAGGTCCACGACGGTTTGCGCTTTTCAAGGAATGCGGTGAGGCCTTCACGCGCCTCCGGCTTGGCCCGCACATCGGCGATCATTTGCGCGGTTTCATCCATCAGCTGTTCGGTGATCGCGCGACCGGCGATGTCGCCGGCGAGCTTCTTGGCAATCGAGCGCGCACCGGGTGCTGCGGATTTCAATTGCTTGAGCAACTTTGCGATCCGCCCATCCAGCGCATCGGCTGCGACCACCTCATGCAGCAGGCCGATCCGCATCGCTTCCGGCGCGTCGAACACTTCCGCGGTCTGGAAATAACGCCGTGCGGTGCGCTCGCCGATGGCGCGCAGCACGTAAGGGCTAATCATGCCCGGCACGATGCCGAGACGCACCTCGGACAGGCAGAACGTCGCTTCCGACGATCCGATGGCGATGTCGCAGGCCGCAACCACACCAACGCCGCCGCCATAGATCGGCCCCTGCACGCGGCCAATGGTTGTTTGCGGCATCCGGTCGAGCGCGGACAGCATCCGCACCAGCGGCAGCGCGTCCTTGATATTTTCCTCGCGCGTATAGGTGCCCGCCTCGCGCATGGCGTTGATGTCGGCGCCGGCGCAAAGACTTTTGCCCTCACCCGCAAGCACCAGTGTCGCGATCGAGCGATCGCCGGCAATGCTCTCAAACGCGGAACGCAGTCCCTCGATCAGTTCCCTGTTAAGTGCGTTGTTCAGTTCAGGACGATTCAGCGTGACGCGCGCCACGTCCCGATCGCGTTCGATGCGGACAAGATCGGTCATTGTTATGTCCCGCATCACATTCTGAATATGCCGAAGCGTGTTTGCTCGGCGGGCGCATTGGCGGAAGCAGACAATCCAAGCCCGAGCACAAGGCGCGTATCGGCGGGATCGATCACGCCGTCATCCCATAGCCGCGCGGTGGCGTAATACGGATGGCCCTGCGTCTCATACTGTTCGCGGATCGGGCTGCGGAAAGCATCTTCTTCCTTGGTCGACCATGAGCCGCCCTTGGCTTCGATGTTGTCGCGGCGAAGCGTGCTCAGTACCGTGGCGGCCTGCTCGCCGCCCATCACCGAGATGCGGGCATTCGGCCACATCCAGAGGAACCGCGGGCTGTAGGCGCGGCCGCACATGCCGTAATTGCCTGCGCCATAAGAGCCACCGATCACCACGGTGAATTTCGGCACCGAGGCAGTAGCAACCGCCGTCACAAGCTTTGCGCCGTCGCGCGCGATACCGCCCGCTTCGTATTTCTTGCCGACCATGAAGCCGGTGATGTTCTGCAGGAACAGCAGCGGAATGCCGCGCTGACAGCACAACTCGATGAAATGCGCGCCCTTGAGCGAGCTTTCGCTGAACAGGATTCCGTTGTTGGCGATGATGCCGACCGGATAACCCCAGATATGCGCGAAGCCGCAGATCAGCGTCTGGCCGTAGAGCTTCTTGAATTCCTCGAACTCGGAACCATCGACGATCCGCGCGATGATCTCGCGCACATCGAACGGCTTGCGTGCATCAGCAGGCACAACGCCGTAGATGTCTTCGCGCGCGAACAACGGCTCGCGCGGTTCACGCAGGCCCGTTGCCGACGATGTCGCGGGATTAAGATTGCCGACGATACGCCGCGCGATGCCGATGGCGTGGCTATCGTTCTGCGCATAGTGATCGGTCACGCCGGACTGCCGCGAGTGGACGTCAGCGCCACCGAGTTCTTCCGCCGTGACGACTTCGCCGGTCGCAGCCTTCACCAGCGGCGGACCGCCGAGGAAGATAGTGCCCTGATTGCGAACGATAATGCTCTCGTCCGACATCGCGGGCACGTAAGCGCCGCCTGCCGTGCACGATCCCATCACGATGGCGATCTGCGGAATGCCCTGCGCGGACATATTGGCCTGATTGTAGAAGATGCGGCCGAAGTGCTTTTCGTCCGGAAAGATCTCGTCCTGCTGCGGCAGGAACGCGCCGCCGGAATCCACCATGTAGATGCACGGCAGGTTGTTCTGCCGCGCGATGTCCTGCGCGCGCAGATGCTTCTTCACCGTCATCGGATAATAGGTGCCGCCGCTGATGGTCGCGTCGTTGGCGACGATGACACATTCGCGGCCCGAGACGCGACCGATGCCGGTGACGATGCTGGCGGAATGCACCGCCCCGCCGTACAGGCCGTAAGCAGCCATCGGCGAGAATTCGAGAAACGCCGTGCCGGGATCGATCAGAAGGTCGACGCGGTCACGCGCCAGCATCTTGCCGCGCGCGGAATGCTTGGCGCGGGAGGCTTCGCCGCCGCCGCCCGCGACCTGCGACAGCTTCTCTTTCAGGTCCGCGACCAGCGCGCGCATCGCTTCCGCATTGCGCGTGAAATCGGACGATTTGGGATCGAGTCCGGAACGAAGTGCCATTGTTTCCCGCCGCGTAACGTTTTGATCTTGCTTGTTTCCACCCCTTTTTGGAGCGGCTTCGACCTGCAAGGTGTCACTGCTTGGCGGCTGAATGCAACCACAACTTTTGCGACGATATTGAAGAAACTTGCGTGAGGTCAGGCGTCCTCAATAGGACAAACCCGCATCAGGAAATGTCATGTTCCGGACATTTGCCGGAGCAATTTCGCCAGTGCCTTACCCTGCCCGTTGGGAGAGTTCAGGTCAGCCGGAAGCCTTTAGTCGCAAGGGTTCAGTGCGTCCTGGGTTCAGTGCGTCCAAGGCTCGGTGCGGCGGAAGGCAAAATTGTCCGCGTAGGCTTTCGCGCGCGGCTGCAATTCCTTCGGCTCGAGCACCTGATACGGAATGCCTTCCCGCTCGCAATAGGCGACAGCCTCTTCCTTGGTGTGGAAATGGAGGGTCACCTGCTGCTTCATGTCGCCGGAGCTGGTCCAGCCCATCAGCGGCTCGATCACGCGCGGCTGTTCGGGCTCATAATCGAGCTGCCACGCCTTGGTCTTGGCGGCCCCGGACTGCATCGCATTCTTGGCAGGCTTGAATATTCTTGCTGTCATGGATTCGCAGATCCCGAGACTGGTCGTGGCATCGATGGGTTAGGTAAAAAGCACGAGATTCGTGGGGACGCCAGCATCAAGATATCGAGCATAGCTTCCCCGAAGAAGACTTTTCGCGGCGACTTCTGGTATAGTCCGTCCGAAACGCGGTGACAATGTCGGGCCGTTGGGTCCGGACAGGCACAATCGAAGTTATTCGGTTCGATCGCATCACGAAACGCTACTCATAGAAATACGGCGCTCATGGAAATTCAGGCAACTCTCCCAGAAAAGGGCCGCGATCTCCGGCTCGATTTCTTCCGCGGCATCGCCAACTGGTGGATTTTTCTCGACCACATTCCCAACAACGTCATCAACTGGGTGACCCCGCGCAACTACGGGTTCAGCGACGCGGCCGACCTGTTCGTTTTCATCTCGGGCTACACGGCATCGTTTGTGTACGCCAAGATGATGCTGGACCGCGGCTTTGTCGTGGGTTCGACGCGGCTGTGGAAGCGCGTCTGGCAACTGTATGTCGCGCACGTCATTCTGTTCGTCATTTATATCGCGGCGATCGGCTGGGTCGCGCTGCGTTATGCCGATCCGGACATTCTCAACGAGTTCAACGTCGCCGGGCTGGTAGATAACCCGATCCAGACGCTGACGCAGGGCCTAATGCTGCGGTTCAAGCCGGTCAATCTGGACGTGCTGCCGCTTTACATCATCCTAATGGGCTTCTTCCCGCCGGTGCTGTGGCTGATGCTGCGCAAGCCCGACATGGTGATGATCGCCTCGCTGGTTCTCTACTTTGCCGCGCGCCAGTTCGGCTGGAATTTCTCGGCCTATCCGCAAGGTTCCTGGTACTTCAATCCCTATACTTGGCAGTTGCTGTTCGTGTTCGGCGCATGGTTTGCGTTGGGCGGGGCGACCGAATCCCGTTCGGTCATCAAGTCGAGATGGCTGCTGGTTGCCGGCACCGTTTATCTGGTGTTCGCGCTGATCATGACCATGGCCGGGCGCTTCGAATCTTTCGGCGCGCTGTTCCCGCAGTGGCTCTATGACGCCTTCAACCCGAACGACAAAACCTTCCTCGCGCCCTATCGCGTCATCCATTTCGTGGTGATCGCGTTCTTCATCACGCGCTTCGTGCCGAAGGACTGGAGTTTGCTCGAATCGAAATGGCTCGATCCCTTGATCAAATGCGGCCAGCAATCGCTGCAGGTGTTCTGCGTCGGCATCTTCCTGTCGTTCGTCGCGCACTTCATCCTGATGTTGAGCTGGGGCACGGTCTGGGCGCAGCTGGGCGTCAGCATCGGCGGCGTCGCGATCCTCACCGCGGTCGCCTACTACGGCAACTGGTCCAAGAAACAGGACAAGCCGTCGGCACGGGTGCCAAAGCCAGCGGCGGCACCGGCCTCGGCCACCCCCGCGCCTGGGGCCTGACCGGCGGTTTGGCGAACCGGATTTCGCGGGCGGTTTTGTCGCCCGCGACCCGGCCTTCCGCCTTGCTGAGGCCATGCGAAGCGTGTATCGACTGCATTCATCGGGGTATAGCGTAGCCTGGTAGCGCGGCAGTTTTGGGTACTGCAGGTCCGAGGTTCGAATCCTCGTGCCCCGACCATCTAAATCATTGAATTTTCAGCATTTTTATACGGGATGCGGCACGCCTTTGGCACCGCTGCGGCAACGCGATGTCAGCGGGTTCCGAACAAGGGATGCGCCACCCGGTCGCCGGCCTGAATTCCGTATTTTCGGGCCGTGCCGCCGATCACTTCCAGCACTCCCTTGGCCAGCCCACCGGAAGAAATAATCTTCTCCGATTGCGGTTCGGTATTTTCCGCAATCCGGAGGATCCGGCCATCGCTGCGGATAAAGATCATGTCGAGCGGAATGAAGGTGTTCTTCATCCACATCGACACCTGCTGCTCCGGTGAGAAATCGAACAGCATCCCCCGTCCTTCGGCCAACTCCTTGCGATACATCAGGCCCGTGGCCCGCTCTTGATCGGTGGTTGCGATTTCAACCGTGAACACATGCACGCCGGTTTTGGTAACGATCTCCAGCGGCTGCATCTCGGCGGCAACCGCGCTGGCGATCGGCGCCGCAAGCAGCGCGAGCACCGCAACGATGACGATACGGATGTCGGTTTTCAGGTTCGGGAATTTCGGCAGGAGAGCAAACAGCATTCTCAGACAACGTCCCAGGGCGAATGACGACGGCACCCTAGCCCGGCAATCATGGCGAAGACCAGACAGGGGTCGGCCCGACCTGTCTGGATCACGCGGATGTGGTCTGGTGGGGATCTCACGCGCCAGGCGATAGCAATTTTGACGCGACAGCAACTTGAAGCGGCAGCAATCTTGCGTGCTGCCTGCGATCAGTGAGAAGCCGCGATCAGTGGGAGGAGAGTCCGGGCGCGCCGGTCTCTGGCTGGATTTCAGCCGCCATCATGCCCTTGGAGCCGGGTCCGAAGCGAACCAGCACGTACTGGCCGGGGCGCAGCTCGGTCATGCCGTACCGCCGGAGGGTTTCCATGTGAACAAAGATGTCCGGCGTGCCCTCGCCGCAGCTCAGGAAGCCGAAGCCGCGCAGCCGGTTGAACCATTTGACCTGCGCCCGCTCCAGCCCGCTGGTCGGCGTGACGCTGACATGGGTCCGCGCCGGAAGCATTTGTGCCGGATGGATCGCCGTCGACTCGTCCATCGAGACAATGCGGAAGGCCTGATAGCCCTTCTGGCGCTGCACGCACTCGACAATCAGGCGCGCGCCTTCGTAGGCAGTCTGGTAGCCGTCGCGGCGCAGGATGGTGACGTGCAGCAGCACATCGGGTGCGCCGTTATCGGGGACGATAAAGCCATACCCCTTCGACGCGTCGAACCATTTGATGACGCCGGAAATCTCGACGAGGTTGACGGCGGCTCCGTCGGCAGCGGCGAACGAGTCCGCAGCCAGATTGCGCTCGCCGGTGGCGGACTGCTCGCTCGGAGCGAACCGGTCGGATCCAGCCGTAACCGGCGAACCGCCTGCCTTCTTGGACTCAAATGCGTCCGAACCCATGACCCCCGGACCCCAAACAATCTGCAGTCACTCACCGAGCGACCAAGTACATTGCACAACCAAGCTCGATGCGACCAAGCTCGCTTCGCATTCTCTCTCGTGACGAATCACAACCGAACAATGCGAATCCCTAATTGAACGATAACACTCCGGAACAGGGCTGAAAGACAAAAAAGGAAACCGCGGCGACCTATGAACAGGCTTGAACGATTGCGAATCAATTGAGCAGTTCAATTGCCCACGAACGGCCCGAGCGTCTCGCCGATGTCGTGGCGGATCACCAGGTCGGCGATCTCGTCCTGATCCGTCGGCTCGTTGTTGATGATGACCAGTTTTGCGCCGCAGTTCCGCGCCAATGCAGGGAAACCGGCAGCCGGCCACACCACAAGCGACGAACCGATTGCGAGAAACAGATCGCAGTGCTGTGCGAGTTCCGTCGCGCGGCGCATTTCGACTTCCGGCATCGACTGGCCGAAGGAAATGGTGGCTGATTTCACCGGCTCGCCGCAGACTGTACAGGACGGCGCGATGCCTTCCGGCTCGAAGCGTTCCTTCACCCAGGCGATCTCGAAGCGCGTTTCACATCCGATGCACCGGGCATAGGTGGTATTGCCGTGCAGTTCCACGACATGCTCGGCGGAAAACCCCGAGGCCTGATGCAGGTTGTCGATGTTCTGCGTGACGATAGCCGGCACCTTTCCGGCTTTGTATAGCGACGCCAGCGCACGGTGTCCCCGTCCGGGCCGGGCTGCGGCAAAGCTCGGCTCCATCGCAAAGCGGCGGCGCCAGGATTCATCCCTCGCCTCTTGGCTGGCGACGAATTCGCCGAACGGGATCGGACGGTTGCGAGTCCACAGGCCGCCCGGCGAACGGAAATCGGGAATTCCGGACTCGGTGGAAATGCCCGCGCCCGTAAACGGCACGATGCTGCGGGATTCGGCGATCATATCGCCGAGCATGTCGATTCCACTGCGAAGGTCGGGTGCAATCATCTCGTGGCCTGAAACATCGATTATGCCTGACGGTAACGCAGCACTATAACGCAACAAAAATGGGGGCGTGAAACCCCCATTTCATGTCGGCAGATCAGCGAAACTCAGGCGGCCTTGTCGGCCTGTGCCGGTTTCGCCATCTGATGTTTCGGCGCATCCTGCGGCTTCAGGGCATCCTTGATGTCCTTCAGATCCTTCTTCGGTGCGATAACCTTCGCCGTTTTACTGAGCGCGGAGAGCTTTTCCATCTCTGCGGCGAGCTCGCGCTGGCGGGCGGCAATCTTGTCGGCCAGCTTTTCGCTCGCCTGATCGCGCAGCACGGCGAGATCGTCGATCGACATCGAATCCAAATCTACTTTTTGCATGGTGGTCTCCGTTGAGTATCA
>CALRLJ020000086.1:0-10695 GCA_943368635.1 Sediminibacterium ginsengisoli
AACCCGAGTTTGGAACGCCAGCCCAAAAGGCTGGATTTCTCAAAGCCCTAATATGCTCAATTTGAGTATATTAGGCAATTTCAGGAGGCTGCGATGCCGATCACCGGAATTTACGGTCCCGACGATTTCGGGAACCCCGTCCACCGCCCCGCCGACAGTCTTGTCCGCGCCCGCATCACCGACGCGGAGCGTGCGCGCGCCTTACCGATGCCGTCGCTGGAATGGACACCCGAGGTCGAGCGCGCCACCGCGCATCTCTATGCCAAGGTGAAGAACGTCATTCCTGAAATCGAATGGCCGTTCATGGCGCCTTATGTGAAGGCGATCAACGATCTCAAGCAACAGCGCGACGCTGTGATCCTGGCGCACAATTACCAGACGCCGGAGATTTTCCATTGTGTCGCCGACATCGGCGGCGACTCGCTGCAGCTTGCGCGCGAGGCGACGAAGGTGAAGCAGCAGGTCATCGTCCAGTGCGGCGTGCACTTCATGGCCGAGACCTCGAAGATCCTCAACCCGGACAAGACCGTGCTGATCCCGGATTCGCGCGCCGGTTGCTCGCTGGCCTCAAGCATCACAGGTGCCGACGTGCGTCTGCTGCGCGAGCGTTTCCCCGGCGTGCCGGTGGTCGCTTACGTCAACACCTCCGCCGACGTGAAGGCAGAAGTCGACATCTGCTGCACCTCGTCGAACGCCGTGCAGGTGGTGGAAAGCCTCAACGCGGAGTCGGTGATCTTCGTGCCCGATCAATATCTGGCGAAGTATGTCGCCTCGAAAACCAGCGTGAAGATCATCGCGTGGAAAGGCGCGTGCGAAGTGCACGAGCGCTTCACCGGCGACGAGTTGCGCACCTATCGCGAGGCCGACCCATCGGTGCAGATCATCGCGCATCCCGAATGCCCGCCGGATGTGATCGCGGAAGCCGACTTCACCGGCTCGACCGCGCACATGATCGACTGGGTGCGCAAGCACCAGCCGAAGCGCATCGTCATGGTCACCGAATGCTCGATGGCCGACAACGTGCAGGCCGAGTTGCCGAACGTCGAGTTCGTCAAGCCGTGCAACCTGTGCCCGCACATGAAGCGCATCACGCTGCCGAAGATTCTCGACAGCCTGCTCACCTTGCGTGAGGAAGTCACCGTCGATCCGGCGATCATCGGCAACGCCCGGCGTTCGGTCGAGCGGATGATCAACCTGAAGAACTGAGCCGGACCGCTCCGGCAGAACTGGCAGACCGATCATGAGCCTAGCATCTCACGCAGACGTCTCTCACGCCTTCACCGATGTCGTTATCGTCGGCGGCGGACTCGCGGGGCTATTTTGCGCGTTGAAACTCGCACCCCGCCCCGTCACCGTGATCTCCGCCGCACCGCTCGGCGAAGGCGCATCGAGCGCATGGGCACAGGGCGGCATCGCGGCGGCGGTGGCCGAAGGCGACAGCGCCGAAGCCCATGCCGCAGACACGATCGCGGTCGGCGGCGGCATCGTCGATGAGGGTGTCGCGCTCGCGCTTGCCCGCGAGGCCGGCGCACGGATTCACGATCTCCTGCAATATGGCGTGCCATTCGACCGCGACCTCGAAGGCAGGCTTGCCGTCGGGCGCGAAGCCGCGCATTCGGCGCGGCGCATCGTCCATGTGCAAGGCGACCGGGCAGGCAAAGCCATCATCGCCGCGCTGATCGATGCCGTGCGCAAAACGCCGTCGATCCGCGTGATCGAAGGTTATGCCGCCGAAGCCTTGCTGACCGAGGGCGACACGGTCACCGGATTGCAATTGCGTAAAGTGAGCGACGAGCTTGCGGCGCCGATCATCGTTCCCTCGCGCGCTTTCGTGCTGGCGACCGGCGGCATCGGGCATCTCTATGCAGTGACGACCAATCCGGCGGAAGCCAGCGGACTCGGTCTTGCGATGGCCGCACGCGCAGGCGCGGTGATTGCCGATCCGGAATTCGTGCAGTTTCATCCCACTGCCATCATGGTCGGCCGCGATCCTGCACCGCTGGCGACCGAAGCCCTGCGCGGCGAAGGCGCGACGCTGATCAACGGCAAGGGCGAACGATTCATGCTGGCGCTCGATCCGCTGGCGGAATTGGCTCCCCGCGACATCGTCGCGCGCGGCGTGTTCGCGGAAGCCGCGTCCGGGCGCGGCGCGTTCCTCGACGCAACGACGGCGCTCGGCGCGAAATTCGCGGAAAAATTCCCGACGGTCTATGCAAGCTGCATCAGCGCCGGTATCGATCCTGCCACGCAGCCGATCCCGATTGCGCCCGCCGCGCATTACCACATGGGCGGCATCGCCGTGGACAGCCACGGCCGCACGTCGCTGAAAGGCCTGTGGGCCGGTGGCGAAGTCTCGAGCACCGGCGCGCATGGCGCCAATCGCCTCGCTTCCAATTCGCTGCTGGAGGCGGTGGTCTATGCCGCGCGGATCGCCGAGAACATCGATGGGCATACATTCACGCGCAGCCCCGTCGCCGTGCCGCCGCCGCCGCCCCGCAACAGCGCCATGCCGCAACTTCGCGAGGCCAATCTTCGCGCCATGATGAGTTCGCATGTCGGCGTAATCCGCGATGGCGAGCGACTAATGGAGGCGCTCCAGACATTCGCAGCCATCGAGCAAACCACCGGCAATATCGCCCTGCGCAACATGGCGACCACCGCGTTGATCGTTGCGGCATCTGCATGGGCGCGCCGCGAAAGCCGTGGCGCGCATTTTCGCTCGGATTATGCGGCAGAAGATCCAACGCAGCGGCACCGCACCATGACAACGCTGGATGCCGCCCGGAAAATTGCCGCATCGATGGCCGAACCTGTGCCCACCTTCAAGAAATTCTCGGCAGGAGCCTGACCATGAGCATCAGCGACGTCCTCAACCCCGCAGCGGTGATGCATCCGGATGCGTTTCTTTCGCCGCTGGCCATCGACGAGGCCGTGACGCGCGCGCTTTCCGAGGATCTCGGCCGCGCCGGTGACGTCACATCAATTGCGACGATCCCGCCCACGGTTCATGCCCATGCCGTGCTGGTGGCGCGGCAGGCCGGGGTGATTGCGGGATTGCCGCTGGCGGTTGCGGTGTTTCAGCGCCTGTCACCCGACATCAACATTCAAGCCCATGTGCGTGACGGCAACGCTGTCGCCAAGGGCGTGCATGTGCTGACCATCTCCGGCCCTGCCCGCGCCGTGCTCGCGGGCGAGCGCACAGCGCTGAATTTTGCCGGACGTCTGTCCGGGATCGCGACGCTGACGTCCGATTACATCCGCCACGCGGGCGTCACCAAAATGCGCATCTGCGACACCCGCAAGACCACGCCGGGCCTGCGCGCATTGGAAAAATACGCGGTGCGTTGCGGCGGCGGTTTCAATCATCGCTTCGGCCTCGACGATGCCATCCTGATTAAGGACAACCACATCGCGGTCGCAGGCGGCGTCAAGCCCGTGCTGGAACGCGCACGGGCGCATGTCGGCCATCTGGTCAAAATCGAGATCGAGGTCGACACCCTCGATCAGTTGCGCGAAGTGCTGGCGACGGGCCTTGCCGATGTCGTGATGCTCGACAACATGGATATTCCGACGCTGCGTGAAGCCGTCGCGATTACCGACAAGCGCGTGGTGCTGGAAGTCTCCGGCGGCGTGACGCTGGCATCGATCCGCGACATCGCGACGACCGGCGTGGATTATGTGTCGGCCGGCGCGCTGACACACTCCGCACCGAACTTCGACGTCGCACTGGATATCGATGCGTAAACCTTAGCGGCGCGCCGATTCGATTTCAGCCGAACTCTTGGCGGCTTCCGCCAGCTTTGCGGTGATCGCCGCCGTCTCAACCGGATCGCCCCAGGTCGGCGCATCCTTGCCGTCGCCCCAGGCGCGCGGACGATAGAAGGTATGTACGCCGTATTTGTACATCTTCTTCATCTCGTTGACCCATGACGGGCGCACCCAGTAGGCATGATAGTGAGTCGACTTGCCGACTTCGGGCAGCCACAGCCGTCCGTCGAGGCTTTCCTTGGCGATCTTCTTGGCGCGATCCCACATATCGGGCTCTTTCACGACGTCGGCGACGTTATCGCAGGCAAACGTGAACTGGCACGCGAGATGGCGATGCTTGTTCTGATAGACAACGCCGCAGACCGTTGTTGGATAATAGCCGGAGAACGCGCGGTTCAGAACCACCTGCGCCACCGCGATCTGGCCGCGCACGGCTTCACCACGTGCCTCGAAGTAGATCACCTCGGTCAGGCACTTCTCGGTCTTGGCGCGTGACTTGTCGTCAAGGCCAAGACGTTCCGCAGGCGTCCGCGGCCGTTGGTTCTCGCCGGTGACTTCGCCCTTGCTGGCAACGCTTTCACCGCCGGCCGAAGGCGCCGCGGATTCATCCTGCGAGGTCGCCGGCTTCTTCATGTCGGGATCGAGACCCGGAATCACGATGATCGGTTCTTCGCCGGGCTGCCAGCGTTCAAGCGATCCGCTCGTCACACCGAGCGACGAGTTGCCGAAAAAGAGGGTGGCGGTGCGGAACGAGAAACCATCGCGCGTGAGATCCGGTTCTGCCGCGGCACTCTCATCGTCGGTGTTCGCCGGGACGGCGTTCAGCGGATGATCTGCAGGAAGCCCCTGCAACGAGGTGGCCGCATCGTACTGCGGCAGACGCGGCGAACTGAGGGCTGCTTCCAGTTCAGCGTCGAGCGGCGCCGATGGATTGCCCGGAGCAGTCTCCGCTGTCTTCGCGCCTCTGACCGATGCGTTGGAATTCGGCTGATCGCGTTCCGGCTGCGGCGCGACGACGGGCGCTGCCGCTTCGGGCGTGAAAATCGGAAGACGATCGCCCTTCGACGAACGCACGGCTTTGGGAAAATCGGATTTCTGCAACGGACGCAGGATCGGCCCGAGCGGCTCGCGACTGACGGAACCGGTGACATCAACGCCCTGACTGTCGAGGCTGGCCAGACGATACGATGCTGTTTCGGATGTGTGGGTGCCCATCGGACGGGGCAGATTGAACGACGCCACCTGCAACATGCGGCGGGACGACGCGAACATGTATTGCTGCCAGCGCTCGGCAACGCCCGGCTGGCGCGCCAGCAACGATGCAAGATCCTGATAGCCGATTTCGGTCGGGCTCACTGTCAGAAGACAGAGAACAAAGCCGAAGGGCGCAAACCGTGCGCCCTTCGACCCGTTACGCAACACAGACATCGATACGCTCACGCAACTAACGCTTTTACACACGCGATCGGACAGCACGTTCGGTACAGTCTGATCGATTTCGTTAGTAACGAATTAAAGTTGCCGGGGGGTTAATCGCAGCGTCCTGCGCGCCACACGCAAGAGCGCGCTTGAAATCACGCCATCACATCGAAAGCGTTGGTAAACAGCGCCTCCAGCAAGGTGGTAAACATCGCGTCAACGAAACCAGTGAATGACGAATTGACGCGGTTCCATTTCACACGCGCCACGATGCGCGAAAAACAAATGCCGCCTCCTTGCGGAAGCGGCACGATGTTTTGGAAAGATTTAGAACTCAGGCCTGGCTGGCGGCAGCCTTGCCGAGTGCTGCCTGTGCGGCGGCAAGGCGCGCGATCGGCACGCGATACGGCGAACACGACACATAGTCGAGGCCGATCTCGTGGCAGAAGGTGATCGATGCGGGATCGCCGCCATGCTCGCCGCAAATGCCCATCTTGAGTCCGGGACGCGCCTTGCGTCCGCGCTGCACGCCGATCTTCACCAGTTCGCCGACGCCGTCGCGATCCACCGAGATAAACGGATCGATCTCGAGAATGCCGCGCGCCACGTAGGTGCCGAGGAAGCTCGCGGCATCGTCGCGGCTGATACCGAACGCGGTCTGGGTCAGGTCGTTGGTGCCGAACGAGAAGAACTCGGCGGTCTTGGCGATGTCCCCCGCCATCAGACATGCACGCGGCAATTCGATCATGGTGCCGGTCTGGTAGTTGAGCTTCACGCCGGTTTCCTTGGTGACGGAATTCGCCGTGGCATCGATGCGCGCCTTGATCAGATCGAACTCGGTGCGGGTTGCGATCAGCGGCACCATCACCTCAAGCCCGACCGGCTTGCCGGTGCGCTTGCCGGCTTCAACTGCGGCTTCGAAAATCGCACGTGCCTGCATTTCGGCGATTTCCGGATAGGCAATCGCCAGACGGCAGCCACGGAAGCCAAGCATCGGATTGAACTCGGCCAGCTCACGCACGCGATCCGAAATCCGGCGGGAATCGGTGTTCATCGCACGCGCGACTTCCTCGATCTCGCTCTGCGTATGCGGCAGGAACTCATGCAGCGGCGGATCGAGCAAGCGAATAGTGACCGGCAGGCCCTTCATGATTTCGAACAGATCGACAAAGTCCGCGCGCTGCATCGGCAGCAGCTTCGCCAGCGCTGCGCGCCGCGCGCCTTCGTCCTCGGCAAGAATCATCTCGCGCACCGTGCGGATGCGCGTTTCCTCGAAGAACATGTGTTCGGTGCGGCAAAGGCCGATGCCTTCGGTGCCGAACTTCAGCGCGGTGCGGGCATCCGCCGGGGTATCCGCGTTGGTGCGGACCTTCAGCTTGCGGACCTGATCGGCCCAGCCCATCAGCGTGGTGAAGTCGCCGGACAGTTCCGGCTCGATCATCGGCATCCGGCCGGCCAGAACCTGACCGAGCGAGCCGTCGATGGTGATAATGTCGCCCGCCTTGAAGCTGCGGTTGCCGATGGTCATCATGCCGCGTCCGTAATCGACACGCACGGTGCCGCAACCGGACACGCAGGGCTTGCCCATGCCGCGTGCGACCACCGCCGCGTGGGACGTCATGCCGCCGCGCGTGGTGAGAATTCCCTCCGCCGCGTGCATGCCGTGAATATCTTCCGGCGAGGTCTCGACGCGCACCAGAATAACCTTGCGGCCGTCGGCCTGCAGCTTGGCGGCTTCATCCGACGAGAACACGATTTCACCGGCAGCCGCACCCGGCGATGCCGGCAGACCCGTTGCGATCACGTCGCGCTTGGCGACCGGATCGATGGTCGGATGCAGCAGTTGATCGAGCGAGGCCGGATCGATCCGCGCGATCGCGTCCTTCTTGGTAATCAGGCCTTCGCTGGCGAAATCGACAGCGATGCGCAGCGCTGCCTTCGCGGTGCGCTTGCCGTTGCGGGTCTGCAGCATCCACAGCTTGCCCTGCTCCACCGTGAATTCCATGTCCTGCATGTCACGGTAATGCTTTTCGAGCTGGGTGTAGATCCGCGTCAGTTCCTTGAACGCGTCCGGCATCGCGACTTCCATCGACGCCTTGTCGGAGCCGGATTCCTTGCGCGCATATTCGGTGATGTCCTGCGGCGTGCGGATGCCCGCGACCACGTCTTCGCCCTGTGCGTTGATGAGGAATTCGCCGTAAAGGCGCTTTTCGCCGGTGGACGGATTGCGCGTGAACGCCACGCCCGTCGCCGAGGTGTCGCCCATGTTGCCGAACACCATCGACTGGATGTTGACGGCGGTGCCCCACGACTCAGGAATATCGTGCAGGCGGCGATAGGTCACTGCGCGTGCATTCATCCACGACGAGAACACGGCGCCCATCGCGCCCCACAACTGCGCGTGCGGGTCTTGCGGAAATTCGTTGCCGGTTTCGCGCGCGACAGCATCCTTGTACTTGTCGACCAGATTGACCCAATCGTCAGCGGTCAGTTCGGTGTCGAGCGAATAGCCCTTGCTGTCCTTGTAGGTGTCGAGGATGTCCTCGAAATGATGATGCTCGAAGCCGAGCACCACGTCCGAATACATCGTGATGAAGCGGCGATAGCTGTCATAGGCGAAACGGCGGTCGCCCGAGAGTGTCGCCAGCGCTTCCACGGTGATGTCGTTCATGCCGAGATTGAGCACGGTGTCCATCATGCCCGGCATCGAGGCGCGACCGCCGGAGCGCACCGAGACCAGCAGCGGGTTCTTGGCATCGCCGAACGTCTTGCCGGCGATCTTGCCGACCATGTCGAGCGCCTTCTCGACCTGCGCCTTCAGATCCTTCGGATAGGTTTTTTCATTGGCGTAAAAGTAAGTGCAGACCGACGTTGGAATGGTGAAGCCGGGAGGCACCGGCAGACCGAGATTGGCCATCTCGGCGAGGTTGGCGCCCTTGCCGCCGAGCAGATCTTTCATGCCCGCCTTGCCCTCGGCGCGTCCGTCACCGAACGTGTAGACCCACTTGCCGGCCTGGCTTGTTTTCTTGTTTGTTTTCTTGGGCGCAGCTGCGGATTTTTTCGCGGCGGTTTTCGCGGCGGGCTTTGACTTGGAAACTGATTTCGGGGAGGACTTTGCGGCGGATTTCTTCGATGAGGCTTTGGCCATGGCTTCCAGACGCTGCATGAGTGAAACGGCAGCGGCGTTACACCACGGTTGCCAGCTTTCGCGCAAGCGACACTTGGCCGATATTGGCCCAAACGATCACGGTCGGTTACAGATTGTTACAGGAATCGGCAAATCGCGAGGGTTTTCGCCAATCCTGTAACAATCTGAAATGTTCCGTTACTTAATAATCCCCAGCCCGATGATTCCGACCAGGATCAGATAGATCGCCACGATGAAATTCAGCAGCCGCGGCATGATGAGAATCAGCACTCCGGCGATCAGTGCGACGATGGGCTGAAGGTGAGTCATGCTGACGGTCATCTGAATTCTCCAGGGTGAGTGAGAAAGGCAAGTGTGGAAGCGTGAAAGGCAAAGGGCACAACACGAATCGAAAACGAATTTATCCTTCCGCCGTGTGCGGCAACAGCCAACCGCGTGGATAACCTCAAGGTTCCATGACAGTTCGAACTTGCTGCCTTTTAGCTGCCATCGCATCCACGAAAATGCCCCGGTGAAATCACATTCCAACAGGAACGATGATGCGCCGCAGCCATTGTCACCGCTGGTTGATCGGCCTTCGCCGGTTTCCGAGCGTGATCGACGTCAGCGCCGCTTGCGCGCGATCAGGCTCCTTTTTTTACAAGGAGAAAGCCATGCGTAATCCCCTTCTCGTCGCAGCGCTGCTGGCAACCGCCACGGCGATGCCGCTCGCGGCGCAGGCCCAGCAGCGCATCATTGTCGAGGAAGGCGTGACAACCGGTCTTGCCGGCCCCGGCGTCGGCATCATCGCAGAGGACGAACGTCCGCGCTTCCGCCAGTACATCGTGCAGGAGCGCGTGCCGTCCTACACCGTTGAGGCGCCGGTGCGCGTGGGTGCTGTGCTGCCCGAAAGCGGCGTGACCTATTACGACGTGCCGCAACAGTATGGCGCGACCACCTATCGCTACACGGTGGTGAACGACCGGCCGGTGCTGGTCGAGCCACGCACCCGCCGCGTGATGCAAGTCATCGACTAAGAGTGATCGACTGAGTTCGATCGACTAAGCGCTCATCGTCCGGGCCGCAGGTCCATCCCCGCCAACCGGTCCAGACGAAATGGCCCCGCCCCGGCTTGAAGCCGGGCGGGGCTTTTTTCAAACCTGCAATGAAGAGCCTTTACGATCCTTGCAGCATCGACAGAATGTTGCTGGTCGATTTGTAACTCTGGATCGCGTTGTCACGGAATGACGGCGTCCATCCGGAGGCCTGACGTTCCTCGTCGCTCATCGCCGAATAGCTCTGGAGAATGCCGAGACTAAGCTGGGTGGGATCGCCGCTCTGCTGGCTTTGCTTGAGCGCGTCCAGAATGCTCATGCGCGTCCGCGTATCCAGCTCCTTCTTGGCCGCGTAGATCTCCTGGTTCGAAAACTGCTGATCCTGATTGAGCGTAATCGCGGAAAGCGAGCGGTTGTCGAACGATGAGAAGTCCACAAGCTGTCCGAATTTGCGCCCCGGATCGTAGACCAGCTCCGTTCCCTTCTCACTGGCAAGGCTTGCCTGCGCGTCGAGCGCAGCGCGCGCATCTGACGCAACCGTGCCGAACGGCTTGGTCGTTCCTACAGGCGCGCCGTCAGGATACTGCTTGAGATAGCTTGCGACCGGATCGCCTGAAATGCCCGAAGGTGCGGTGTCCGGCTTCTGCTTCGCGGCTTCATAACCCTTCACCACGGCGGCGCGCTGCGCCGACCATGCGGCAGTGGCTTTCTCCTCGCCGCTCGCACCGTCGAGATATTCCAGCGCGGCCTTGTAAACGACAGTGTAATTTTTCGTCAGCGAGGTCGCCGCAGCAGCAGGCGCAAGCGCGGCGTTGAAGCGGCTTGTCAGTTCACCGGAGGCTGCATTCTGCTCATCGGCGGTGAACTTTCCGCTGCTGTTGGTGGAAATGGCGAACAGCGAGCGGCGATCGAACGACGACAGATCGACGGCGGTGGTGCCGTCACTGCCCAAGGCGCCGGTGACTTTCGCCGCGGCATAGAGCTTGTCGAGCGCGGTGCGCGCGTCGTTGGTGACGGCGGTGAAATCCGGCTTGGCGGCGTCGCTGGCGAGCTTGGCCTTGGCCGCGTCCGACAGTGTGAGGTTGGTCGCGGCGTTGGGATCAAGCGGGTTGCTGTTGCCCGCATCCGCCGCGTTCAAGGCATCGGCAAGTGACGGCTGCGCGGCAGCCGCCGCACGCGCATAAGCGGAGCCATACTGGGCGTAGGGATTGGTGCCGGTATTGATCGATGTCATGCGGGTTCTGGTATTCGCTAACAGGCGTTAACGGAAGTTACCGGAACCTTACAGAACATGGTTAACGGGAAGTAAACGCTTTGCTGCGCTTC
>CALRLJ020000087.1:0-10682 GCA_943368635.1 Sediminibacterium ginsengisoli
GGTTGCTGATGACCCCGCGCCGGACCGGGACCGATGGATTTTTCGTCTCGGTTCTCAGGCGGGGCTGAAGCCTGTTAACGTTCTACCGGAGCTTCAAGTTAGCGCTGGGACTACCCCAAAACTTGCCCATAAGCCCCGTTTTGCGGGCCTTGCGGGGTTGCGACTCCGCTGTCGGTCGCGTATTTCCTCTCCATGACAGCACACAGCCAGACCGCCCCCGCGACGCCCGATATGGCCGGCGCGCATGAGAAGATTCTGATCGTCGATTTCGGCTCTCAGGTGACGCAGTTGATCGCGCGGCGTGTCCGCGAGGAGGGCGTCTACTCCGAGATCGTGCCGTTCCAGAAGGCCGAAGCGGCCTTCAAGGCAATGCAGCCCAAGGCCGTGATCCTGTCCGGCGGCCCGGCTTCGGTCCTCGATCCAGATGCTCCTTCCGCGCCGATGTCGATCCTCACTGCGGGCGTGCCGGTGCTCGGTATCTGCTACGGCGAGCAGACCATGGCACAGCAGCTCGGCGGCACCGTCGAAGCCGGCCATCATCGCGAGTTCGGCCGGGCGCTGATCGAGGTCACCGACACCTGTGCGCTGTTTGAGGATGTCTGGAAGGTCGGCGAAAAGCACTACGTCTGGATGAGCCACGGCGACCGCGTCACCAAGCTGCCGGATGGTTTTCGCGGCGTGGCGAAAGCGCCAGGTTCGCCGATTTCAATCATCGCGGACGACAAGCGCAAGTTCTACGCGATGCAGTTTCACCCCGAGGTGGTGCATACCCCGGATGGCGCAAAGCTGATCAAGAATTTCGTGCGCAAGATTGCGGGCCTGACCGGTGACTGGACCATGCGCGCCTTCCGCGAGGAAGCCATCGAGAAAATCCGCGCGCAGGTCGGCAAAGGCAAGGTGATCTGCGGCCTGTCGGGCGGCGTCGATTCATCCGTCGCCGCGATCCTGATTCATGAGGCCATCGGCGATCAGCTCACCTGCGTGTTCGTCGACCACGGCATGCTGCGCAAGGACGAAGCGAAAACCGTCGTCGATCTGTTCCGGCATCACTACAATATTCCGCTGGTGCACGTGGACGCCTCGAAGACATTCCTCGGTGAGCTTGACGGCGTTACCGATCCGGAAGTGAAGCGCAAGACCATCGGGCGTCTGTTCATCGACGTGTTTGACCAGGAGGCCAAGAAGATCGGCGGCGCGGATTTTCTGGCGCAGGGCACGCTTTATCCCGACGTGATCGAAAGCGTGTCGTTCACCGGCGGTCCGTCAGTGACCATCAAGTCGCATCACAATGTTGGCGGCTTGCCAGCACGCATGAATATGAAGCTGGTCGAACCCTTGCGCGAACTGTTCAAGGATGAAGTGCGCGCGCTCGGCCGCGAACTCGGGCTGCCGGATGTGTTTGTCGGCCGGCATCCGTTTCCGGGGCCGGGTCTCGCGATCCGCTGCCCCGGCGAGATTACGCGCGAGAAGCTCGACATCCTGCGCGAGGCCGACGCGGTTTACATCGACCAGATCCGCAAGGCGGGACTTTACGACACTATATGGCAAGCGTTCGCGGTTTTACTGCCGGTGAAGACTGTCGGTGTGATGGGCGACGGACGTACCTACGAGTATGTTGTCGGCCTGCGTGCGGTGACATCCACCGACGGCATGACCGCCGACTTCTATCCGTTCGATATGAAGTTCCTCGGCGAAACCGCGACCCGCATCATCAACGAGGTGAAGGGTGTCAACCGCGTGGTCTACGACGTGACGAGCAAGCCGCCGGGGACGATTGAGTGGGAGTAGCCTGACCGCGCTCCGGTTTTCGGCACGGTCGATGCATGTGAGGAGGCTGCGCTGCGCAACATCGACTTCAGTTCATGGCAAAGCCTGCTCGTCACGCTGATCGGCCTGGCGCTGGTGACGCTGATCGGTGTCGGCATCCGCCTTGTGATGATGTTTACGATTCAGCAGCGCCGCGAACGCATGAATCGCCAGATCAACGAACGATTGCGTGTCCTGATCGCTGCGTACAAAACGCTCGGCGGATCGTTCACCGGAGACTTGAAGGTCGATCCGACACATCTGCGGGATCTTCGCAAGCGCGATGACGCTGAAGGCGATGCCGCCGACATCGCGGACCCGATGATCGCGGGATCAGACCGCGCCCGCCGGATTCGCGATGCCGTCGAAACCGCTCTGTCGGATGTCATGCTGCTCGGGACCGAGCAGCATGTGCGTCTCGCCGAGAGTGCGGCGCGTGAGCTTGTGGCCGGCCGCCCCGTTCATACCCACGAGCTTGTTGTTTCGCTGCGCGATTTTATTCGTCAGGCGCTCGATCTCGATCCGATTCCTTCCGATCTCGCGATTCCGATGCAGGGGCCGGGCCGTCCCTCAGGCAGTGGCGGTAGCCGCGGCAAAGGCGAGCGCGAAAGCAAAGGCGGCAAGGGCGGCGGCGCGGGCATGGGTATGGGCGGCGGCCTCGGATCGGGCAGCGACACGGATGACGTATCATTGCCAGACCATCGTTGACGAGGCCAGGGATAGAGGACGCAAGAACTTATGGCGCCAGTCATCGTCGATCCCGAAAAAATCCGCGCGTTCAAGGACACCGCGAGTTTTTACAAGTGGCTCGGCAAGCACCACGATAAAGCCGACGAAGTCTGGATCAAAATCCACAAGGTGGATTCCGGTCTCAAATCGATCACGCCCAAGGAAGCCATCGATGTCGTGCTGTGCTGGGGCTGGATCGACGGCCAGCGCAAGGGGTTCGACGAGCAAAGCTTCCTGCAGCGCTATTCTCCGCGAGGCAAGAAAAGCATCTGGAGCCAGATCAACGTCGATAACGTCGCGCGGCTCATCAAAGAAGGCAGGATGACCGAGCACGGCTTGAAGCATGTCGAGGCTGCGAAGGCCGACGGGCGCTGGGACCGCGCCTACAAGAGCGGCAAGGACATGAAGATCCCCGCCGATCTGCAGGCCGCGATCGATGATGAACCCAAAGCCAAGGCCATGCTGGCGACACTCAGCGCGCAGAATCGCTTCGCGTTGGCCTTCCGCACCCACAACATGAAGACTGAGGCCGGGCGGAAGAAGAAGATCGAGGCTTTCGTTGGAATGCTCAAGCGCGGCGAAACGATTTATCCGCAGCGCAAGAAGTGAGCGCATCAATCCGGGACCAGGAGTTTCTGCTAGATCTTAGAGCTTCGCTTCGGCCGGCGCACGGTTCGCAGCTTTCCGCTCGGTCCACCTCCGCAGAAAAATCGATCGCCGCCGTCGGATTCCAGTCCCGAGATGCCCGTTCCCGCTGGCATGGCGAGTTCTTGAAGAACTTCACCGGTCTGCGGATCGATGCGCAACAGTCCGCTCTCGTCGCCTTCCCATGTGCCGTGCCAGAGATCGCCATCGACCCATGTGACGCCGGTAACGAAGCGGTTGGATTCGATGGTGCGAAGGATTGCTCCCGTTTCGGGGTCGACCTGATGAATTTTCTTTTGGCGATACTGTCCGACCCAGAGCGAGCCTTCGGCCCACGCCATGCCGGAGTCGCCTCCGTCACCGGGGGCGGGGATCGTCGCAAGGATACGGCCGGATTTCGGATCGACCTTCTGGATATTCTTCTCGAAGAGTTGAAACAGGTACTGGCCGTCAAAGGCCGTGCCCGCATGTGCAGGCACGTCGAGCGTCCGCACTGTCTTGCCGCTTGCCGTATCGAGGACGTTCAACCTGTCGCCGGATGCAAACCAGACGCTTTGACCGTCAAACGTGACGCCATGCACCGCTTCGACACCCGGAAAGGGGCCGTATTCGTCGAGAATTTCTGCTGCTGCTTGTTTCATGTTTCACCTTTGTTGCTTCGATGCTTGCAACTTAACTACCCGGCAGAGCAGCAGGGAGTAACAATGTCGTCGTGAATCCTGCCACCGGCGGCGTCATCCAGCGGCGTGCGCGCGCGCGGCCGAACGACTGCACCTTGCCTGCTTCCGCAAGTTCATCGAGCGCGCGCTGCACGGTGCGCTGGCTGGCACTGAGTGCAAGCGCGAGTGCCGAGCTCGACCATGACTCGCCGTCGGCGAGAAACGCGAGCACCGATGCGTGCTCCTCCTCAACAGGGGTCGCCAGCACGCCGACATCGCGCGCGCGATGGGGCGCCAGTGCGAACCCGTCTTTCGTTGCGATCACGTCGGCCAGCGGCCGCAGCGCTTTGCGAAGCCGCCCGATCTCGACGCGCAGCCGTGCGCGATGCGATTCATCGACATGCTTCGCCTTGAATGTCCGCGCGAGCAGCGCGCTTCGCGATACATCCTTTGGCCATGCTTCGGCGAGCGAGCGGACAAGGGTAAACAGCACCGGACGCGTTGCGAGCGAGACCACCGTGCCCGCGTGACGCACCACGTAACGGCATGCATCCACGATGAGCGCTTTTGAGGCCAGCAACGCTTCGACCTCTGCGAGCAGGAGCGGGCGCTCCTCGCCGTGCACAATCAATCGCGCCGCGGGTGTGTTCAGGGCGCGGGACGCACTTTCGACCTCAGCCAAAAGTGCTGGGATATGGGCGTCGCGTGCCGCGTGCTCGGCTCGAACAAGCGCTGCGCGCGCGTCCTTCGTCCGAAGGCGCCGTATCGCGATTCCGGCAACGACCAGTTCGTGGGCAGCCAGCCAGGCGGACGGAAACGGCGCAGGGTCGAGCTTTGCGAGCGCATGCTCGGCCTCGTCGAGCCGTCCGATCAGGAGAAGCCGCCGGACCTCAAGGTGCCGCGCGTGAGCCGCGTTCACCCAGTCGCCGTGCTGTTCAAGGGCCGCTCGCGCGGCCTCAAGCGGCTTCGTCGGCCAGCCCAGATCGCGTGAGACCAGCGCGATTTCGGCCTCGGCAACGACGCACCGCGCGCGAGCCACGGCCTCTTTTGGTCCGAAGGCGCCTGCCGCTTTTTGCAGAAGGGTCTTTGCCAAAGCCAGATCGCCAAGCTGGGCCATCGCAATGCCGCGAAGCGCAAGGGCAGGCGGGTCGTCGCGCAGTGCAACCCGGTTCAGGGCTCCGAGGATGTCACCCGAGGCAAGCGCGCGTGCTGCGGCCGTGATCAGCGAGTCCATCTGAATCCCGACACACTTGTCACTCCCACCTCTCCGGTCTCCGGCCCTAAATCTATCCCACACCGCGAGCGATCGGGAGGGAACCGTGTCGCATTCAAGCCCTTAAGAGACCAGATCGCTCTCATTCACAGGTTCCAATGACCACGATACCACCGCCAGAAAAGCACCGGAAAGAAGGATCGAACGCCATGAACAAGCCGCTGATTGTATCACCGCAAGAATGGGAGGCCGCACGCGAGCAGCTTCTCGTCAAGGAAAAAGCCCAGACCCGTGCCCGCGACGCGCTGGCTGCCGAACGGCGGCGGATGCCGTGGATGGCGGTCGAGAAAGCCTATGTGTTCGACGGGCCGGATGGAAAAGTCAGCCTGCTCGATCTGTTCGAAGGCCGCCATCAATTGATCATTTACCGCGCCTTCTTCGAGCCCGGCGTGCACGGCTGGCCTGAGCACGCCTGCATCGGTTGTTCGCTGGGGGCGGATCAGGTTTCAAACCTCGTCCATCTGAACGCGCGCGACACGACTCTTGTGTATGCCTCGCGCGCCCCGCAAGCCGACATCAAGCGCCTGAAGGCGAAGATGGGCTGGGAGAAGATCCCTTGGGTGACCATCACCGACAGCTTCGATGCCGACTTCGGCGTCGATCTGTGGCACGGCCACAACGCCTTCATCCGTGATGGCGACCGCATATTCCGCACGTACTTGATCAACACCCGCGGCGACGAGGCGATGGGCACGGTCTGGAGCTATCTCGATATGACCGCGCTCGGGCGTCAGGAGGAATGGGAGGACTCGCCGAAAGGTTATCCGCAGGAGCGGCCCTACAAATGGTGGAACTGGAACGACAGTTATGTTCCCGGCGCCGCACCGGACCCGAAATGGATCGCTGTATCTGATGCAGGTGAAGAAGCGTTCCGCAACAAAGACGGCTAACGCCGCCCGTGTCCGCGATTGCAGGAGAGAGACATGGACGAAGCTCTTGCCGACACGCGTGCCGCCGTTACGAGAGGTCATGGAGCGAAGGCCGTTCTGTCAGGTGCAGCCGAATGGCTGCATCTGATGGCCGCGCCCACCTTCGCAATCATGGCGCTGGTGACGGGTATCAGTGGCGACAGCGCGATGGCGACGATCTGTTCTCACGATGCGTCACCGCTTGGCGGGATGGCCGCGATGTACTGGCTGATGAGCGCCTTCCATGCGTCGCCTTGGCTGAAACTGATTTCCCGCCGGTGAAGTCAGTGGGTGTCGCTCGCCATCTCGCGGACGATGCTTACGAACCGTTCGATGGTAGGCGTGGTGTCGCCGGTACGCCATGTGATCCCGGTCTCTAGGATCGGCGCGGTGCCTACCAGATCGATGTAGCTGACGCCGGTGCGCGCCAGATTGCGCAGCGAGGCAGGGACGAGCGCGATGCCCATCCCGGCTGAGACGAGGCTGATGATGGTTTGCATCTGGATCGCTTCCTGCGCGATCCGCGCCTGTCCGCCGTGGGCAGTGTAGTAACCGGTCACCAGATCATGAAAGGCCGGCGCGCTTTGTCGCGGAAAGATGATGAGCGGCGCACTGACCACGGAGTCCGGCGCGAGGCGGCCCGCTGCAAG
Source organism: Sediminibacterium ginsengisoli (assembly GCA_943368635.1). Taxonomy (GTDB): domain Bacteria; phylum Pseudomonadota; class Alphaproteobacteria; order Rhizobiales; family Xanthobacteraceae; genus Afipia. The sequence goes on from CALRLJ020000087.1 coordinate 6,671, forward strand.
CGATAGCGTCCCGTCGGCGATCCAGCCTTCCGGCACAGCCGCGACAAGCGGCTCGGTGACGAGCGGCAGATAGGACAGCGGTTTGGGGAATGCCGCGTTCGGCGGAGGAATGACCAGACCGACGTGGCCGTGGCCATCGAGCAGGTTGGCGATCTGTACGTTGCTGGTCGCTTCGGTCAGCGAAATCTCGACGTTCGGGTAGAGCGAGGCATAGCGGCGCACCAGCAGGGGCAGGATGCTGTAATCAGCGGTGCTGACGAACGAGAGCGCCAGACGTCCGGCGATGCCGTCGCGCAACTGGTGGGCGATCTCGGGCAGGGCCTTCACGCTGTCGAGGGCGGCGCGCACATGGGTCAGCCACTCCGCACCGAACGGCGTCAGCGCGACGCTGCGCTTGGTCCGCACGAACAGCGGCGCACCGAGTTCGCGCTCAAGCGTCATGATGGATTGACTGAGCGGCGGCTGGGTCATGCCCAGCCGCTCGGCGGCGCGGCCGAAATGCAGGGTGTCGGCCACCGCCGCGAAATGCCTCAGTTGGCGGATGTCCATTCTAATACTCTATGCGACCTAGTTCATCTCTAATAATATATTTTACAGAGCTTCATAACCCCTTTATTGGAACCGTTCCAATCAGGGGGAACAAACATGCCGGCATACCGCTCAAGAACCTCGACCCACGGCCGCAACATGGCTGGCGCCCGCGGCCTTTGGCGCGCGACAGGTATGAAGGATGCGGATTTCGGCAAGCCGATCATCGCGATTGCCAACAGCTTCACCCAGTTCGTGCCGGGCCACGTCCATTTGAAGGATCTCGGGCAGCTTGTTGCCGGCGAAATCGACTCTGCCGGCGGCGTCGCCAAGGAGTTCAACACCATTGCTGTCGATGACGGCATCGCGATGGGCCACAGCGGTATGCTTTATTCGCTGCCGAGCCGCGAACTGATCGCCGACGCTGTCGAGTACATGGTCAACGCGCATTGCGCCGACGCGCTGGTGTGCATTTCCAATTGCGACAAGATCACGCCCGGCATGTTGATGGCGGCGATGCGGCTCAACATTCCGACGGTGTTCGTTTCGGGCGGGCCGATGGAAGCCGGCAAGGTCGTGGTGAAGGGCAAAAAGCGCTCGGTCGATTTGATCGATGCGATGATCGTTGCAGCCGACGACAGCTACTCCGATGAGGAAGTTGCCGCGGTGGAACGCTCGTCTTGTCCGACGTGCGGTTCGTGCTCGGGCATGTTCACCGCCAACTCAATGAACTGTCTGACCGAAGCGCTGGGCCTGTCGCTGCCGGGCAACGGATCGGTGCTGGCGACCCATGCCGATCGCGAGCGGCTGTTCCGCGAAGCAGGCCATGTGGTCGTGGATCTTGCGCGCCGCTGGTACGAGCAGGATGACGCGAGCGCGCTGCCGCGCACTATCGCGAACTTCGCAGCGTTCGAAAACGCGATGAGTCTCGACATCGCCATGGGCGGATCGACCAACACCGTGCTGCATCTTCTGGCTGCCGCCGAGGAAGGCGAAATCGATTTCACGATCTCCGACATCGACCGGCTGTCGCGCCGCGTGCCGTGTCTCTGCAAGGTCGCACCCGCCAAGAACGACGTTCACATGGAAGACGTTCACCGTGCCGGTGGCGTCATGGCCATTCTCGGCGAACTCGAACGCGCGGGACTGATCGATACCAGCCTGCCGACCGTGCATGCGCCAACGATGGCCGATGCGCTCAATCGCTGGGACATCGGACGCACCAACAGCGAGTCCGTGCGCAACTTCTTCCGCGCGGCGCCCGGTGGGGTGCCGACCCAGGTAGCGTTCAGCCAGTCGGAACGCTGGGACGATCTCGACACCGATCGCCAGAACGGCGTGATCCGCTCGGCGGAGCATCCGTTCTCGAAGGATGGCGGCCTTGCGGTGTTGTTCGGCAACATTGCGCCGGAAGGCTGCATCGTGAAAACCGCTGGCGTGGATGAATCGATCCTCACATTCCGCGGCAAGGCGCATGTGTTCGAGAGCCAGGACGACGCGGTGTCCGGCATCCTCGGCAACAAGGTCAAGGCGGGCGATGTGGTTGTCGTGCGCTACGAGGGACCGAAAGGCGGCCCCGGCATGCAGGAGATGCTGTATCCAACCAGCTATCTGAAGTCGAAAGGCCTCGGCAAGGTTTGCGCGCTGGTGACCGATGGCCGGTTCTCGGGTGGAAGCTCGGGGCTTTCGATCGGTCACGTGTCGCCGGAAGCCGCTGAAGGTGGATTGATCGGGTTGGTGGAGACTGGCGATCCGATTTTGATCGACATTCCGAACCGCATCATCAGCGTCGAGCTTGACGATACTGTGCTGGCGGCGCGCCGCGCGGCGATGGAAGCGAAGGGAAATGCGGCCTGGAAGCCAGTAGACCGCACGCGCGTGGTGTCGCCTGCGTTGCGCGCGTATGCGGCGCTGACGACCAATGCGTCACGCGGCGCGGTTCGCGATGTTTCTCAGGTCGAGAAATAACGGCCGAATTTTACCTCAACAACGCTGATGCGCGCGAAAGCCCGCATCAGCGTTTGAGCAATTCATAGACAAGCGGGTTGTCGGCGCATGCGCCGAAGCCGCATTCCAGCAGCGTCGAAATCACATTCAGCGCCGTCAATCCGATGACGAGCCACACCGCCGTGCGCCCGAAAGCCGATGCGGGTGGGTCGGTGGGCGTGCTGTCGAATTGCTTGTCGAATAGCATGATGATCGCGAGCAAACCGATGGCCGCGATGAAACCCAGCAGCGCCCACGTATAGTAGTGATAGCCGAGCAGCGCCGAGCCGTAGCCCGTATCGCCCGGCATAATGTGCAGCAGAACTTGCCGCGTCGATACGATTGCACCAACCATGGCCGCCAGCAGCGACAATGCGTAGTGACTGGGGCGCGGACCAAAGCGGATGTTCAGGATCGGGCCGATGGCGAGCGCCGTAAACATGATGCGCTGAAGAAGACAGAGCGGGCAGGGAAGTTCGTTCAGCAGGAATTGTGCGGCGAACGCCGCCGCCAGCACGGCGGCGACACCGTAAAGACTGAGTGCGTTGAGAGTGATCGCGCGTTCCGGGGTCATGTGGAGTCCTCAGAACGACAGCTTGAGCGTATCGGTTGCGTGATGAAGATAGGTCGCGACACAGGCGACCAACAGCACGGCGAACAGGGACATCGCGAGGGATCGCGAACCTCGCCATGCGGCGAGCATCACAATCGTGACGGCCAGAAACAGCGCCGTAAATTCCATCTTCGCCCTCCAGCGGATATGGATTTACTCTACGCCAGATTCGGCAATCGGCGGTCTTGCATTTCAAGATGGCAACGCCGCCGGGGATGCTTTCGCGTCGCCGGCGACGTGCCTTGTGGCCGTTATCTCTTCACGTATGCAGCGAGCTTTTCCAGGGTCTGCATGCCAAGCTCGACCGCGCCGAATTTCATGACGGCATTGCGCGCCTCGACTGACGGGAAGACCGAGGTCTTAGTCAGCAGCGTGCGGCCCGTGCCGATGGCTTTGAACGTGGTGACGACATCGAATCCCCTCGGGTCGTTGTCGATGCCTGAATCGTGAAGGTAGGCGATGCGCTCGTTCGGGACGATCTCGCGATACGCCATGCGGTTCGGGTAGTCTGTACCGTCCGGCCCATGCATGGTGAAACGAAACAGGCCACCGACACGGAAGTCCATCGCGATCACCGTAACGGTGAAACCGTTCGGGCCGTACCAGACTTTCAATGCGTCAGGATCGCTGTAGGCGCGAAACAGGGCGGCGGGCGGAGCGTCGAATTCGCGCTCCATCGTAATGGTCGGCTGGTTGTCGGGGACGCTCGCATTGATTTTCAAAGTGGCCGTCATGTCTCGGATTCCTTTGGCTGGATGGTCTTCAGATACAGATCGAGCTTGCCGAAGCTCTCCTCCCAGAACCGGCGGTACTGATCGAGCCAGTCTGCGGCATCCTTCAGGGCCTTCGGCTCCAGACGGCAGGGACGCCACTGCGCGGCGCGCC
>CALRLJ020000088.1:0-10596 GCA_943368635.1 Sediminibacterium ginsengisoli
CCCAGAATCGCCACACCGAGCGCGCTTTTCATCGTTACGCGCAAAACATCCTTCGAAAACTGCCGCCCCATCTCAAGTTCCCCATCTTGCTAGGCTTTTCAGCCCCCGCAATCGAGAAAGCAGATTTGGACAGCAGGTGCCTTTGCGTACGCGCAAAAACCCTTTGATCTTGTGTTGAGCTTCTCAAAGGTAACCGCATCGGCTTGGCTGTGCGGCATTTAAGCCGCAGTGCGCAACCCTGGGCGACATTTCACCTGGACGCTCACGATAGCGCCTGACGGCGGCAAAGACTCGGAACCGAGCCAAAGTGCTTCCGAAAGGCGGTCGCGAAATTCGCCGGATTGGTATAGCCGACAAGATCGGCAGCTTCCGTGACCGTCATGTTCTGATACAGCAGCGCCTCACGCGCCACTTCAAGCCGTCTGACTCTGAGATAGTCGATAGCACTCATACCGTATGCCGCGCGAAAGCGCAGGTTGAACGACCGGCGGCTCGATCCCGCCCGGCGCGCCAGTTCAGCGATACCCCATGGATAACGCAAGTCGGCGTCCATCACGTCTTTCGCAACCTGAAGGCGCGCCCGCTTGTGATCGACGGGATTGGTCATCTCGGCATTGTGGCGCAAGGCAACCATTCCCCTCGCCAGCATTTCGGTCGCCTGTGCGCCCATCAGCAATTTTCCCGCAGGACCATCCAACGTCGGCGACAGGATTTCCAACGCAATGGCTTGAATTCGCGGTGGTGCCTGAACCGAAAAAACCAGAACGGGCCGCTCCGTAGCCCTGAACAAGTCACGAAATTCCTGCTCAAGACCGAGTGCCGTCAGTGAGGTGCGGGGGAAAGCGAGGCCCACCGCCCGGACTGGGCCGCGAGGAGCCTCGCCGCTGCAAGGCGTAGGCTCTCTTACCGCCATCCCAAGTAGCCGGTTCTGGGAATAACGGACTCTTTCCGGCCCGTCGTTCGCGTAACTCTCACCGTTCCCCTCAAGCACGATGGTCATATAGAGACCCGGCTTCATGATGCCGTGAGTGCGGAGATCCGCAGGCAAATGAAAAATGCCAGGCTGAAGAACGCAGCCGGGATTATCAAGCCAGATCAGGCTTTCGGAAAATGTGTCTTCGACAGGACGGTTCTCGCTATCGAGAATCCGGTAATCGTCAACAATCAGGTTGAAAAGACTTTTCATTTTGAATGCTGATTATGAGGCTTCATATAATCGAGTTCAATGTACCGAACACGCGTTTAGAACTATTAGAAAGAAGCCTCGGCGGTACATTTCTGTGCTTTGAGGCCGCGCCGCGACTCCATGACGCGGTATAGCGCCAACACTCTTCCCAGTGGCAAAACCTAATATCATTCCACAACAGGGCCGTTGCCATTGCGCGTTTGATCTGCCTATTCAGCAAGCGCCATCGATCGAACGATCGTCGTGTCACCCTCAAGCAAAATACGACGCAACGATTGAAAACCCTGCGGCTTGCGGTACGCAACAATAACAAATGTGGTCTCAGGAAGCTCGGACCGGACAAGCGTCATCACATCGCGCTCAAAGACCATATCGAGCGCCCTCGTCGCTTCGTCGAGAAACACCAATCAGGCCTTGCGACGATGAGACGGACAAGCGCAAGCCGCTGCTGCTCGCCCACGGAAAGGCCGTTCGCGGTTTCTCGATCTGCATCGATGCGATGGCCAAGCCCGACCAGACGCAGCAGCCTTTCAATACTCTCGGGAGAGACAACCTCGGGGTCTACCGGATAAACAGCGGCGGATCGTAATCAACCAAGCGGCATATAGACTTGCTGGGGCATGAAATGAAGACGCCCACTCGGCAGCTTTAACGAGCCATCCGCATGAGGCCAAAACTGCGCAAACACCTTGAGCAACGCGCTCTTACCAAGTCCGAACGCACCGCTCAGCCAGACCGCCCCCTTCTCTACTGACAGCTCTTCCAGACGCAACAGATTGCGGCCATCGGGAGATCGGCTCACCAGATCGCTTGCACGAAGCGTGTCGCCGCCGGTCGTTAACGCCAACTTCTGATTGGAGTTTCGATCGATGCTCTCCATGGCATCAAGAAAGCGCTGCAGGCGTCGCGTTGTTGCGGCGAGATCCGACAGGAACTTGAAGTTGAAGATGAACCAGGACAGCGTTGTCACCGTGTTCTGAAATGCCTAGGCGACCTGCATCGGCCCGCCGAGCGTCACTTTTCCTGCGAGGAATGCGGGGAGCGCGAGAAACATCGGTATGCGCAACACTGTTTGGAAATACGGTCGCCGAAAAAGTCCGTAGATGAATTCGCGGCCGATCACCCTTCTCTAGTTCCAAATCAGTGAGTCGAAACGTCCGGAAAGCGTTGCCTGCTCCGAAGTTTCGCCGCTTGAGAGCGCGATCGCGGAACTGCGCTCGCGAATCCGCATCAGCGCGAAGCGAAAATCTGCTTCACGATAGCAGATGAGCCTGAAAGCCCTGCCTTGCATCGGTAGCGATGAAGATCCTGCCCCAAGCTTGCTTCGCGGCCTGCATCTTGCAGGCCGCGAAGCACCTCAAAACCGGGGCCGCAAAGAGAATTCCGCTTCGTCGAAGCTTATCTCCTGGAGTGCGTCTATAAAAATCGACAGCGCGTATGCTGGCGACCTAACCTTCCATTACGCGCTCCGAGTATACGCGGCGGCAGTCCATTTCATATTCGAGATCCTGCACCGGCGGACGATTGAAATGCCACGTCAACCCCTGTTGAAAGATGCCGCGCTTGCCGAGCTCGCTTTCGATAAACGGATAAATATCGTGCACCGTATAAAGCTGCGTTGCAGTGACTTGGCTCCAGTCGCCGCCGAACGCACTCATCCGACGCTCCATCTCGCCGAGAACCCACCGCGCCTTTTCAACCATCGCAGCTGGGCTGATGTCACCGAGCCGAACAGCATGATCGCGATAACTGCCCTTGCCTTCCGGCGCCTCGCCGCTGCCCGCAACGATGAACGACGTTGGCGCGTTGGCAGCCGGGACGGCATACGAAAACGCATGGAAGCTTGGTTCTGCCGGCGGATTGATCTTGGGACATACGTTGCTGCGCGATACAGGGTTCACCCCGTCCGGCAACAATCCCCACGTTTTCAGAGTGCCGGTATATACTTCATTGAACTTGACGAAGCCGCTTTCCGTAAATGGCGCAGGCGAACGCAATTCGCAGGCCGCGAACGCGGTCAACGGTCTGCCGGCATCTTTCAGAACCTGCGCAATACGGTCAAAGCCCTGACGCAATGGCACCGGCTTGGTGAACCGCACCCGCTCAAGGGTGAATCCCGGCAACGCCGCAACTCCGGCTGAATACTGGCTGACGCCGGGCATGAATCTGTAGCCACCCTTCGCTGCTTCGACAGTCTCGATCATAATGCCTCTTCTTGCTGCAGGAGTTTCTCTTTCGGTGAATTCTAAAACTACTCTTCGAGCACGCCGAGATAAGCGTCGCGAATGATCGGATCGGCCAACAGTTCCGTCCCCGACCCCGATCGTACAATCCGGCCCATGTCCATGACGAACGCCGCGTGACACAGATCGAGCGCCGTCGTTACGTCCTGTTCGACCAGCAGGATCGACATGCCCCCGGCGTTGAGCGCGCGAAGCGCCGCGACAAGCTGCTCGACCAGCAACGGGGACAGACCGAGTGACAACTCGTCGATCATCAGCAGCTTCGGCGCGCTCATCAGGCCGCGCCCGATCGCGCACATCTGCTGTTCGCCACCGGAGAGCGTGGCCGCGGCCTGATTACGGCGCTCGAACAGCTTCGGGAAGGTCGCGTACACGCGGTCCATGTCATGGTTGATCTCAGCACGCGCAGCGTTGCGAGAATATGCGCCCATCAAGAGATTGTCTTCGATGCTCATGGCGCCGAACAACCGCCGACCCTCCGGCACATGCACAATGCCGTGCGCGAGGATCTGCGCTGAGGTGGCGCCGGCGAGATCCTCCCCGTTGGAACGATAGCTTCCCGACTGGACCGGGATCAAACCCGACAGCGCACGCATCAGCGTCGTTTTTCCAGCGCCATTCGAACCGATCAGCGCCGTAATCTGACCGCTGCGGACAAGCAGGTCGATGCCCCACAGCACCTGAACCTCGCCATAACCCGCGCGCAGACCCTGCAATTCGATGATGGGGTTTTCAGCCACGATGTCAGCCATGAACGCCGGCCCTTTGCGCATATTGCTGGCCGAGATAGGCTTCCACAACGGCGGGATTCTTAATCACGTCACGTGGAGTTCCATCGGCGATCAATTGGCCATTGTGCAGCACGACGATCCGCGTACAGACGTTCAAAACAACCTTCATCAGATGCTCGATCATCACGATGGTGATGCCGCTTTCCGCAAGCTGATGGATCAATTTTGTGGCCCGCTCCACTTCCGCGCTGTTCAGGCCTGCATTGACTTCGTCGAGGAACAGAAGTTTCGGTTTCATCGCCAAAGCCTTGGCGAGTTCAAGCCGCTTGCGCATCGCGAGCGTCAAGGTGGCCGCGGGTTGATCGGATTGCGCTTCAAGGCCGACGAATGAAAGGTGCGCTCGCGCTTCGTCGCGCGCCGACGCGATGCTCTCTCCAGGCTGGGAGAAAAGCGCGGCGGCGGCGACGTTATCGAGCGCACTAAATTCCGCGAATGGTTGTACAATCTGGAACGTGCGCGACAGCCCAAGCCGCGCGGACTGATAGGTCTTCACCCGCGTGATGTCTTGCCCCATGAACGTCACGGCGCCGGAACTTGCGGGCGTGACGCCGGTAACGACATTGACCAGCGTGGTCTTGCCCGCACCGTTCGGTCCGATCAGGCCGAGAACCTCGCCCTTTGCAACACTCAGCGATACGTTGCTCAGTGCCTTGAGGCCGCTGAAATTGCGCGAAACCGACTGCAGCTTGAGAATCTCAGACACGCTTCGGCCTCCATGACAGGAGACGATCGCGGATCGACATCAGTCCGTGCGGCAGGAACAGCAACAGCACGACAATCAGGACGCCGAGTACACCGCTGTGGATCTGGATGTAGTTGCGCCAGACGACTTCCTCCAGACCGAGATAGACGAATGCGCCTATGAGAACGCCGAGCGGCGAACCAAGCCCGCCGATCAAGGCCATGACGATTGGCTTCACCGAATAGAGAATATCGAACACATCCGACGGATCGATGTAATGCACCCACGCAGCGTAGACGCCGCCGGCCGCACCGACGAAACAAGCCGACAGGCCAAAAGCGATACTCTTATATAGGGTGGTGTTGAGCCCGATCATGTTAGCCGCGGTTTCGTTCTGCCGGATACAGGCGAGACCGAAACCGAGTTTCGAGCCGGCGACGATCACAACCATCAGAGCCGTGCCGAGCAGCAATCCCCACATCACGTAGAAAAAGAAGGCTGCATCCGCCATCACGCCGGCAGCCGAGGTCAGCGGGATATTGAGCCCCATGCCGCCACCGGTGAGATCCGTGGCGTTGTTAACAAGCTCGCGGAACACCTCGATCAGCGAGAGACTGGCGATAGCAAAGTAATGCCCACGGAGACGAAGCAGCGCCGCGCCGAGCAGGCATGCCAGCGCAAAAGACATCGCCCCCGCAATGGGAACGGAAATCAGCAGCGGCACGCCCTTGCCGATCAGAACGCCTGCCGTATACGCGCCGAAACCAAAGAAAGCTGCAGTCGCAAACGACGGATAGCCTGCAAAGCCGCCGACAATGTTCCATGACAGTGCAAGGATGCCGTACATGCACGCGATGGTGCCCAGCCGCAGCGCGTAAGAGCCACCGAACAGCGGCAACGCGGCGATGCAGACAACGAACGCCAGCAAGATGAGATTCGATCGCGTCATTCAAAACCCTTTCGGCCGAGCAGGCCTTGAGGGCGGACGATCAGAAAGACGATCAGCAGCGCGAATGACAGCGTCGTCGCATGAGCTGGACCGATCAGCGTCGAGCCGATCCCTTCGATCAGCGCCAGCAGGATTCCTCCCGCCAATGCACCCGACACGCTGCCAAGACCGCCGAGGACACAGACCACGAAGGCCTTTCCGAGATAGGCCGTAGATGTCAACGGCGAGATCGGGAAGATCAGCGCCATCAACACGCCAGCGCAGCCTGCCAGCGCGGCGCCAAGGCCGAACGCGATCGCATAGATCGAATTGACATCGACGCCCATCAACTTGGCTGCATCGCGATCGAGCCGGACAGCGACGATGGCTCGCCCGACGCGTAGCCGCCGCAGAATCAAATAAAGCACGCCGGTCAGCGCCAACGCTGCTACAGTTGCGATCAGGCGATCAACCGGTACGACCACGCCGAACAGCGAGATCGACCCCATCGGCGGCGTCATCGTCAGCTTCCGGTAGTCCGCCTTGAAGTAATAGATCATCGCGTTGTTGAGAATCAGATCCAGCCCGAACGTCAAAGTCAGCGTGACCAGAACCGGCGCAGTGATCACGCGGTTGAGTATCAGGCGTTGGATGACATAGCCGAAAACAAAAAATGCAGGTGCCGCGACAACAAGCGCGTACCACGGCGAGATGTGGAGCGACTGATAAAGCCCCCATGCCAGATAGGCGCCGAGGACGATGAACGAGCCGTGGATCAGGTTGATGACGTTCAACACGCCCCAAACCAAGGAGAACCCGATCGCGATGCACGCATAAAGGCAGCCCAGCACCAACGCATTGATTAGAACCTGGGCCGCCAGCATGTCGGTTTCCGCTTTCCTTAGACTGTCAGGATCAATTCACGCCGAGCTTGAATTCGCCCTGTTTGATGATCGCGGGCGCAAGAACGATCGGCTTCTTGCCTTGAATCTGGAACACCGGCGGCTCCAGCGAATTAATCTGGCCATTCGGGCCAAACTTAACCGGTCCCCAAAACGTCATGACGTCGATCTTGGCAAGTTCGTCGCGCACCTTGTCCTTGTCGAGCGATCCCGCTTTCTCAATCGCCATCTGGAACAGCGCTCCCGCAACCGAAGCAGACGCCTGCGCATAGTCCGGTTCGGATTTATATTTTTCCTTGAACAATTTTACGTAATTCGCAGTGGTGCCAAAAATATCTTTGCCGGAATACTGCGCGGCCGGATGCCACCAGGCGGCGCTGGTGATGTTCTCGCCGCTAGGACCGGCCGCATCGATGAATTCCTGATAGGCGGGGCCGGCGATCATCGACACCACGCTCGCCTTGATTTGCTGGTCGGTCATCTGCTTGCGGACCAGCAGCAGGTCGTTGATGTAGCCGGTGACGAAGATCCACTGCGGCGCGAGCGACTTGATCTGCGATAGCGTCGCTGAGTGGTCCAGCGTATTGATGGCATATTTCTCGAAGTACACCACCTCGAGGCCGTTGGCCTTGGCGGACTTCTCCATTTCCTGCGCGATCGCCAGCGGGAACAGATCGTTGCGCGCGAGAATGGCGACTTTCTTCACGTCAGCCGCCTTGGCCTTGACGATCTGCGTCAGCGGCGTGGTCAGCGTGTCATTCGGCGTAAAGGTGCCGAACAGATATTTGTATCCCTGATCGTAGACCTGCGCCGACGATGCGGTCGCGGCTATGGTCGGCACCTTGTATTTTTCGGAAACACTGCTGCCGGCCTTGGCTGCACCCGAACCGAACGGGCTGAACAGGAAATTGACGTTGTCCTGCGTAATCATCTGTTCTGTGGTCTGCACCGCGCGCGGCGTGTTCGACTGATAGTCGGTATAGACGATTTCGACCTTGTACTTCTTGCCGCCGACCGAAATGCCCCCTGCCTTGTTGGCCTGCTCGGCCCACAAATCGTACCCCTGCTGCTGCTTGATGGCTTCGGGCGCCAGCGGCCCCGTCAGCGGGAGTGGCGCTCCGAACTTGATGACATCTTGCGCCAGTGCCGCGTGAGCGGCCAATCCGAAGGAGGCCGCAAGAACAAGCGAACTCAAGTGACGCGACACAAGCCGAAAACGAGCCATCTGGTTTCTCCATCAGGAATTGAGAGCGCGATCCATCGGGGAGCATGGCAAATTAGGGGATCGAATAAAAGCATTGAAATTAGAAGTTATCATTCTAAAAATTAGAACGCTGTGCATGGCCTGCTGCGTTTCCGGGCAAGCAGCTTGAAGGAAGCCGAACATGATTGAATCGACAGCCCTGCGGTATTTTCGCGAAGTTACACTGCGAGGATCGATCAAGCGGGCAGCAGAATCGCTGAATATCGCGCCGAGCGCCATCAGCCGGCAGATGCAGGGGCTCGAAGACGAGCTCTCCACCAAACTGTTCGAGCGCGGCGCGCGCGGCATGAAACTGACTGGCGCCGGTCAGTTGCTCTATCGTTATGCAGTGCAGAGCGGAGACCAGCTCGACCGAATCCGGGCCCAGGTCGAGGAATTCGACTCGTTGCAACGCGGGCACGTCAGGATCGCGACCGTCGAAGGTTTGCTAGCGAGCTTTGTATCGGATTTCGTCGTCGATCTTTCAAAGGACTATCCCGGCATTTCGATGACCGTGACGACGGCAGGCAGCAGCGGCGTCGCTGAAATGGTCGGGCGACACAACGTCGATCTCGGGCTGGTATTCGGCCGTGCGCCGCGGCGCGACCTGATCGAACTGGCGCGCATGCGGCAATCTCTGTGCCTCATGGTCGCCCCTTCTCATCCTATGGCGAGCAAGGAATACTGCTTGGTGAAAGATCTCGCCGGCCTGCGCGTGATTCTGCCCGATCCATCGTTCGGCATCCGTCAGGAAATCGACCGCGCCTGCGCCAAGGCCGGTATCCAACTCGATCTCTATAGTGAGACCAACTCTATTGCGTTCCTGCGCACCATCGCCATGAAGGCCGGTATCGGAACCTTTCTGCCGCGCGACTCGGCAATGCCCGAACTGATCGCTGGCACTCTGGTGGCAGTTCCGCTGCGCGACAAGCGCCTGGAAGCAACCCAGGTTACACTGGTTCAACTGGCGACACGAAACACCACACCGTCTGGCCTCCGTGTCGCGCAGCTTCTCACCGAAAGGATGAAAGAGCGAAAGAGTTAGTCAGATCACTGAAACAGCTTCATCGCATTGACGAACGTCTGCGCGACGCCGGCCAGCAGCGGGATTCCTGCGATGCTCCAAGCCAGTGCAAGCTGAAGCTTTCCGGTTTTACGTACTTCTACATTTTGCATGATTGTCATCCTCTAATATTCTCGATAACTGACCGTTGATTTCAAACCAGCCGCTGGCTCACGAAAACCGCATTTGCCATCGCTTGTTGCGGTGTGTGCACCCTCGACGGATGCTTCAATCCCGCAAGAATGAAGCATCCAATCGAGCCCTCTGTGAGTTGTGCTATGTGCCTCCGGCCGCCGCTTGGGCACCTGACGGCATCCCCCGCATGGTGTCCGCTTCAGCATCCGCCTCATTGGCCATGTGGTGACGCTTATCGACGGCCTTGACGCAGAAGTTGGCGATGAACCCGATGATGAACAAGCTGGCCATGATGTACATGGTCGTGTTGTACGCCTGCGCTTTCGGTACACCGTGGGTGATATTGTATTCACGGATGTAGTTGATCAACACCGGTCCCGCGATACCCGCCGCCGACCATGCGGTCAGCAGGATACCGTGAATTGCACCGACGTAGCGCGTACCGAACATATCTCGCAGATAAGCCGGCACGGTCGAGAATCCGCCGCCATACATGCTCACGATAATGAGGAAGCAAATCACGAACAGCACGACGTTTCCGGTACTGCCGGCGTAAGGCACCGTCAGATAAAGAACGAAGCCGAGCGTCATGTAGACGAAGTACGTGTTTTTGCGCCCGATATAGTCAGACAGCGATGCCCAGCTGAAGCGCCCGCCCATATTGAACAAGCTCATCAAACCGACCAGACCCGCGGCCGCAATCGCGGTGATATGGCCAGGGAACATTTCCTGACTCATGGCGGATGCCTGCCCGAGAACACCGATGCCGGCGGTGGTGTTCAGGAACAGCACGATCCAGATCAGCCAGAACTGCGGTGTCTTGACCGCCTGATACACATAGACGTCATTCCTGGTCATGAGCTTCGTCGCGGTGGCAGGTGGAACGTAGCCTTCCGGCTTCCAGCCAGGCGCAGGCACCCGGACAATCAAAGATCCGAACATCATGAACGCGAAATAGACGCATCCGAGAGTGATAAACGTCCAGAGGACACCCACATCACCGGCGGCTGAGAACTTGCTCATCAGCCAGACCGAGAGCGGCGAAGCGATCAATGCGCCGCCGCCAAAACCCATGATCGCCATGCCCGTCGCCATGCCGGGACGGTCCGGAAACCACTTCATCAGCGTCGAGACAGGCGAAATGTAGCCGATCCCGAGCGCGCACCCCCCGATTACTCCGTAACCAAGGTAGATGATCCAAAGCGTATGAGTGTAGATTCCGATCGCAGAAATCAGAAACGCACTCGCCCAGCATATACCCGCGGTAAACATTGCCTTGCGTGGGCCGCCCTCTTCAACCCAGCGTCCGAACACGGCGGCGGAAAGACCGAGAAACACCATCGCGAGAGAGAATATCCATCCAAGTTCAGTCAACTTCCAGTCGCCTGGCGCAGACTGTGAAATGCCGAGCAACTTTGTCATC
>CALRLJ020000089.1:0-10508 GCA_943368635.1 Sediminibacterium ginsengisoli
CCTCCACTGTTGCGCGATGCCGAAACCGAGCAGCTTTTGCGCGACTACACCCGCCCGATCCTGCGCGCGGCGGGGCTTGAGAAACAGAACATCCAGGTCGTCATCATCAACGACCCCTCGTTCAACGCTTTCGTTGCCGATGGCCGCAGGATTTTCGTCAACTACGGTGCCTTGCGCGAGTCCGACACGCCGAACCAGATCATCGGCGTGCTCGCCCACGAAACGGGACATCTGGCCGGCGGCCATCTTTCGAAACTGCGCGAACAGGTGTCCCGCGCGCAAACGCAGATGATTATCGCCATGCTGCTTGGCCTCGGTGCTGCAGTTGCGGGCGCGCGCGCAGGAGCCGGAAGTGCGGGCGCCGCTGCGGTCGCAGCCCCGCAGGCCGCCATCATGCGCACCATGCTCTCCTACCAGCGGCAGCAGGAGGAAAGCGCGGACAAGGCCGGCGTCAAATTTCTCAATGCCACCGGCCAATCGGCCAAGGGGATGTACGAGACGTTCAAGCGCTTTTCCGAACAGGGACTGTTCGCATCGCGCGGCGCCGATCCATATAATCAATCGCATCCCATGCCGGCCGACCGCGTCAGGGCGCTGGAGGAACTGGCGAAGTCGAGTCCGTATTGGGACAAGAAGGACGAGCCGGCCTTACAGCTGCGTCACGACATGATGCGCGCCAAGGTGTCAGGTTTCATGGAACGCGCCGACACGGTGTATCGCCGCTATCCGGCTTCGAACGACAGCCTGCCCGCGCGCTATGCCCGCGCCATCGCCACCTATCGCCACGGCGACCTGCGCAGCGCGCTGTCGCAGATCGATGCGTTGATTCGCGTTCAGCCCAATAACCCCTACTTTTATGAGTTAAAGGGTCAGGCCCTGCTGGAAGGCGGCAAGCCGGTCGACGCCATCGCCCCCCTGCGCAAGGCGGTGCAACTGTCCAGCAACGCCCCGCTCATCGAGATGTTACTTGGCCAGGCCTTCGTGGCATCCGAGAATAAGGCTTACGCTGAGGAGGCCATCAAGATTCTGCGCGCAGCGCTGATACGGGAACCCGAAGCGGCGCTTGGATATACACAGCTCGCAATGGCTTATGGCCGCAAGGGCGACTACGCGGAAGCCGATCTTGCATCGGCACAAGCTGCTTTTTTGCGCGGAGACCAGAAAACAGCGCGAGATCTCGCTTCGCGCGCGAAAACAAGATTCGCCATCGGCACACCCGGTTGGGTCAAGGCCGACGACATCGTTAATACGAAGCCGATAAAGAATTGAACTCCGGCAAAGCTCCGGTCCACACAGTCCGAAGGAATACCCATGTTCTCGCTCCGCCCTCTTGCTCCCTTCGCCTTCGCGCTGGTGCTGGCCATGCCCGCAGTGTCGCATGCGCAGTCGTTCAACGACGCGCAGAAGAGCGAGATTCAAAAAATCCTCAAGGACTACCTTGTGGCCAATCCCGAGATTCTCGAGGAAATGTCCGCCGAATTGCAAAAGCGGCAGTCTCTCGCGGAAGCAGAGAAGCATCGCGCCGCCGTCCAGCGAAATGCGGACGTGATCTTTAATTCGCCGCGCGGTGTCGTTGTCGGCAACCGCGATGGCGACGTAAACTTCGTCGAATTTTTCGACTACAATTGCGGCTACTGCAAACACGCCATGGCCGACATGCTCAAGCTGATGAAATCGGATCCGAAGCTGCGTATCGTGCTCAAGGAATTCCCGGTGCTCGGGCCAAGCTCGGTCGAAGCCGCTCAGGTCGCGATCGCGGTTCGCATGCAGGATCCCGGCGGCAAGAAGTATCTCGACTTCCACCAGAAGCTGCTGAACGGGCGCGGACAGGCTGACAAGGCACGTGCCATGGCGGCGGCGAAAGAGGCCGGTGCCGATATGGCCAAGCTCGAAAAAGACATGCTGAGCCCTGAGGTCAGCGCCACGCTCAACGAGAACTTCAAGCTCGCCGAGGACATGGGTCTCAACGGCACGCCGAGCTACGTGATCGGCAAGGACGTTGTGGTCGGCGCTGTCGGCGCTGAGGGACTTGCCAAGCGAATCTCCGAAGCCCGCTGCGGCAAGGCCACCTGTTAGGCTCTCACGCCAGGTCCGAAGGCCGTGCTCGCTGGCCTTCGAGAACATCCGTTAAGATTGGTTAACCAACGATTTCCGGGCCTTCTATCGGCTTTTTCAGGTGATTTCTGAGCGATTTGACAGGGGATGGCGAAGCCGATCAGGCTTCCCTCCCGCCCTCTTGTTGCCTATAAACCGGCCGAAGCCGCGCGCGCCGCATCATTTCGCCGACATTGCTGGGTTTGATTTTCGGATGGCAAAGACGATCTACGTGCTCAACGGGCCGAACCTCAATCTGCTCGGCACCCGCGAGCCGGAGACCTATGGCCATCACACGCTGGCCGATGTGGAAAAGCTCTGTCACGACAGCGCGGCCCTCTACGGCCTGTCGGCGGATTGCCGTCAGTCGAACCGCGAGGGTGAACTGATCGACTTCGTCCACGAGGCCGGTGCCAAGAAAGCCGCCGGCATCATCATCAATGCGGGCGGATATTCCCACACTTCGATCGCGCTTCACGACGCCCTGATCGCAGTCAAACTGCCGACGATTGAAGTTCACGTCTCCAACATCTACGCGCGCGAACCGTTTCGTCACCACTCCTTCGTCGCATCTGCCGCCGCAGCAACGCTGTGCGGCTTTGGAATCGACGGCTATCGCCTTGCCATCAGCGGCCTCGCCGCAAGGATCGGCGCCAAGGCGAAAGCCTGATCGCCAGTTTATCAGTTCAAGAAAGTTTCGGATTTCACATGGCCTCTTCGCCGAAAGAACCATCTGCTCCTAAGGAAAAGCCAGCCGACGAGCGCGAGCTTATTCGCGAACTGGCGATGCTGCTCGACGAGACCAATCTCACGGAAATCGAGATCGAGCGTGCTGGATTGCGGCTGCGGGTCGCGCGTAACATCAGCATTACGGCGGCGGCTCCTGTTTCCTACCAGCCTGCGCCAGCGGCACCGGCGACGGCACCCGTTGCGGCTGCAGCCACGCCCGCCGACCTCGCCAAGCACCCTGGTGCTGTCCCCTCGCCGATGGTCGGCACCGCTTATCTTGCGTCCGAACCCGGCGCGAAGCCGTTCATCGATGTCGGCAGCAAGGTAAAGGTTGGCGATACGCTCATCATCATCGAAGCGATGAAGACGATGAACCAGATTCCGTCGACGCGCGCCGGCACCGTTACGCAGATCCTCGTCGAAGACGGCCAGCCCGTCGAATTCGGCGAGCCGCTCGTCATCATTGAATAATCGTTCTCACCGTCAGGCGCTGCGATGTTCGACAAGATCCTGATTGCCAATCGCGGCGAGATTGCATTGCGCGTGTTGCGCGCCTGCAAGGAACTCGGAATCGCGACCGTCGCCGTGCATTCGACCGCGGATGCGAACGCCATGCATGTCCGGCTTGCCGACGAAAGCGTCTGCATCGGACCGCCGCCCGCCAAGGACAGCTATCTGAATGTCCCGGCGCTGCTCGCGGCGTGTGAGATCACCGGCGCCGATGCGGTACATCCGGGCTACGGCTTCCTGTCCGAGAACGCGCGCTTCGCCGAAATTCTCGCCGACCACAATCTGCATTTCATTGGCCCCAAGGCCGAACACATCCGCCTGATGGGCGACAAGATCGAAGCCAAGAAAACCGCCCAGCGTCTCGGCATTCCCGTGGTCCCCGGCTCCGATGGCGGAGTCGGTCCGGGCGACGATGCCATGGCCATCGCCAAGAAAATCGGTTTCCCCGTGCTGGTGAAGGCGGCGGCTGGAGGCGGCGGTCGCGGCATGAAAGTGGCCCCCACCGAAGCCGATCTGCTGCTCGCGCTATCGACAGCCAGCAACGAAGCCAAGGCTGCGTTCGGCGATGGCTCGGTCTATCTTGAAAAGTATCTCGGCAAGCCGCGCCACATCGAAATCCAGATTCTCGGCGACGGACGCGGCGGCGCGATCCATCTCGGCGAACGCGATTGCTCCCTTCAGCGGCGCCACCAGAAGGTTTGGGAAGAAGGCCCCTCGCCGATCCTGAATGCTGCCGCGCGCGCGAAGATCGGCGAGACCTGCGCCAAGGCGATGCGCGAGATGCAGTATCTCGGCGTCGGCACCATTGAATTCCTTTACGAAGACGGCGAGTTCTATTTCATCGAAATGAACACGCGCATCCAGGTCGAGCATCCGGTGACGGAGATGATCACCGGCATCGACCTTGTAATCGAGCAGATCCGCGTTGCCGCCGGCGGCGACCTGCCCTGCACGCAGGACGAAATCGTTATCAACGGCCATGCCATCGAATGCCGGGTCAATGCCGAGAACCCGGTGACCTTCCGGCCCTCGCCGGGCAAGATCATGCAGTACCACCCGCCGGGCGGCCTCGGGGTGCGGATCGATTCAGCCGTGTATCAAGGCTATGTCATCCCGCCCTATTACGACTCGCTGGTCGGCAAGCTCATCGTCCATGGCAAAACCCGCGGCGAATGCCTGATGCGGTTGCGCCGCGCCCTCGACGAGATGGTCGTGGACGGTGTCGAGACCACCCTGCCGCTGTTCCGCGGGCTGGTCCGCGAACCCAGCATCATCGACGGCGACTATCATATTCACTGGCTCGAACATTATCTCGCAGCCGGCGATACCAAGTCCTCCTAAGTCTCCCTCGCATTTGAAACTTTGAGTTCCGGGGATGGAACTTTATTCCTATTTGCGCGTCATCCTGAAGCTGAGCTATGAGTTGGCTTCAGGGGTAGCATTTTGAATTCTCAGAGATTTCCCTTTCTCGATCGTGCCGCAGAGCCCACGTGACACTGGACGCAGCCCGTCGGCGTACACTCTGGCAGATTGCCCTGCTATCCGCGGGGTTTCTGGTGCTGGTCGCTATCAGCGTTATTTCCATCATTCTGGTCAACAAGGCGCGGGACGACAGTCGCTGGGTCATTCATACCGTCGAGGTCGAAAATCAGATTTCGACCGTTCTGCTGGACGTCCGGCGGGCGGAAAGTGCCGTGCGGGGGTTTCTCCTGACCTCGCAGCCCAAATTTCTGTCAGAACACGAGGCCGCAACGGAGCGCATCCTGCCTGGATTGGACAAGCTCAGCGCCCTGACAAGCGATAGTCCGGTTCAAATCGAGAGCGCTAAACAACTTCGCGCTGCCATACAGTCGCGGCTCGCCGAATTCGCAAAAGCTGTCGACTACGTGAAACGGGACGATATTCAAGGAGGGATCGCGATGTTGCGCGACGGCAGCGGTACAGCCGTCCAGCGCATTGGCGAAACTGCCGCCGCGATGCGCGCTGAAGAAGATCATCTGTTCAAGATGCGAACTCTCGCAGCAGATAGCAGCCAGACCCTCGCTGCGATGGTCACCACCGCAGGTTCAGGACTGGTGCTGCTTTTGGCAGGCGCGTCTCTTTTTCTGGTGCGGCGGTCGACGCGCGCACGCGATGAAGCCGAGCAACAGCTCCGCGATAACAACCTCAATCTTGAGGCTACCGTTGAAACACGTACGGCCGATCTCCGCGAAGCGAATGAAGAGATCCAGCGCTTTGCCTACATCGTAAGCCACGACCTGCGATCGCCGCTGGTGAACATCATGGGCTTTACCAGCGAGCTTGAAGAGCTTCGCACCGACATCTTCACACGCATTGCAAAATACAGCCGCGCAGCCACCATCGTTCCGGCTGCTCCGGCACCCATTGACGATAGCGATCCAGCCGAAGCGCCGGAACTTCAGGCCGAAGACAAACAACTCTCTCAGGATTTTTCCGAGGCGCTCGGATTCATCAAGTCATCGATCGGCAAGATGGACCGCCTCATCTCGGCTATTCTCAATCTCACCCGCGAGGGTCGCCGCGATTTCCGCCCCGTCGAGATCGATACCCGCGAGCTGATTGAAAACATCATTTCGTCGGTGGCGCATCAGGTCTCTGAATCCAACACCCAAATTCGCATTGAGCCGCTGCCGAATATCGTCAGCGATCGCCTTGCATTGGAACAAATCTTCTCCAACTTGATTGATAATGCCCTCAAGTACCTGAAACCGGGCGTCCCGGGCGACATCCTCATCAAGGGCCGTCCCAAGCTCGGTTTTGTTATATTCGAGATCACTGATAACGGCCGGGGCATCGATCCTAAAGACCACACGAGAATTTTCGACCTGTTCCGCCGGGCGGGTCTTCAGGATCGTCAAGGCCAGGGCATCGGTCTTGCTCACGTCCGCGCTCTGGTGCGCCGATTGGGCGGTACCATCAATGTCTCATCGGAACTTCACGAAGGCAGCACGTTCACGGTAACGCTGCCCGCGCGATGGAATTACGGAACTCAAGGAAAGCAAGTATGAGTCTGCCAGTCAAAATCATCATGATCGAAGATGACGAGGGCCACGCCCGTCTGATCGAACGCAATATCCGGCGCTCCGGCGTCAACAACGAGATCATTCCGTTCACCAACGGTACAGATGCGGTGAACTATCTGTTCGGCAAGGATGGTTCGGGTGTCGATCACAAGGATCAGGCGCTGCTGATTTTGCTCGACTTGAATTTGCCCGATATGACCGGGATCGATATCCTCAAGCGGATCAAGGAAAATAGTCACGTCAAATGCGCGCCGGTCGTGGTGCTGACGACCACCGATGACGAGCAGGAAATCAAGCGCTGCTACGAACTGGGCTGCAACGTCTATATTACCAAGCCCGTGAATTACGAAAGCTTCGCCAACGCCATTCGACAGTTGGGTCTGTTCTTTTCAGTCATCAAGGTTCCCCCCGTCGCAACATGAAACCTGTATCGCCGCTTCTTTTGTATATCGACGACGACGCAACTCTTGCGCGGTTGGTCGAGCGCGGTTTGACGCGGCAGGGATTCGCGGTCGAACACGCGTCCGATGGCGCGAGCGGCCTTGCGCGCGTCAAACAGGGCGGAATCGATGTGGTGGCGCTCGATCAGCATATGCCCGGCCTCGACGGACTCGAGACGCTTGCTGAACTCCAGAAGATTCCCAATGCGCCGCCGGTCATTTTCGTGACCGCGTCGCAGGACAGCAAGATCGCGATCACTGCCCTGAAGGCTGGCGCCGCGGACTATCTCGTCAAGGATACGCAAGGAGAATTTCTTGCGCTGCTCGACGTCGCAGCCAAGGGCGCCATCGCACAGGCGCTGGTGCGCAAGGCGCGCGACGATGCCGAGGCGGAAGTTCATGCCTCGCGCGATCGTTATGCTGCGCTCGCGGCGGAGCGCGAAGTCCTGCTGCGCGAAGTCAACCATCGCGTCGGCAACAGTTTGCAAATCATCGCCTCCCTGCTTCATCTTCAGGCGAACTCGACTGCGGACGAAGACGTGAAAGCCGCGCTGACCAATGCGATGGGACGCGTCGCTGCTGTCGCGCAAGTTCACCGCCGCCTCTACACGTCGCAAGACCTGAAAACGGTCATGCTCAATCAATATCTCGAAGCATTGCTCGGGGATTTGCGGCGATCCGCCGAAGGCAACCGGATGTCACGGCTGACTCTGAGCGCGGTGCCTGTCGAAATCGATCCCGATCGTGCGGTAGCGATTGGTATCATCGTCAACGAACTGGTGATGAACGCCGTCAAATATGCCTATCCGGACGGAGCCGGTCCGATCAATGTCGAGCTTCGGTCCTGCGACGGCGGTCTCGAACTGGTGATCTCCGACGATGGCGTCGGCCTGCAGGTGAAGGAAAATCCTCAATCCACCGGCATGGGCCAGCGCATTGTCAGCGCCATGGCGATCAAGCTCGAAACCAAAGCCGAGCGAGATCCGTCCCACTCCGGAACGCGGATCGTGTTGCGGCTCAAGAACACCGCCCAGCCTCCGGTTCGGCAGGCTGCCGCCACGGCTTGACGGTCGCGGAAGCCGATACATCTGCTATAGTTGCGCATGAGTTCGCGCGACACCGCATCGTCCGAGATCACCCCGAGTGTCCTGCTGCGCGCCTATGCCTGCGGCATCTTTCCGATGTCGGAGAGCGCCGACGATCCGACGATTTTCTGGGTCGAGCCTGAAAAGCGCGGCATCATCCCGCTCGATGGATTCCGTGTTGCATCCCGTCTTGCGCGGACCGTTCGGTCAGACACATTCCGCGTCACGGTCAATACCGCCTTCAAGCAAACGATTACGGGATGCGCTGCCCCACAACCGGGGCGTGACGACACCTGGATCAATGGCCGTATCCGCGACCTCTACACGTCGCTGCACGAGATCGGGCATTGCCACAGCGTCGAAGCGTGGCTCGGCGACCAACTGGTCGGCGGGCTTTATGGCGTCAGCCTTGGCGGCGCATTCTTCGGTGAAAGCATGTTTCACACCGAGCGCGACGCATCGAAGGTGGCGCTCGTTCATCTCGTGGCGCGCCTCATCGCCGGTGGGTTCGTGCTGCTCGACACCCAGTTCGTGACGGACCATCTGCGCACCTTCGGCGCTGTGGAAGTTCCACGGAGACGTTATCGCGCGTTGCTCGATGAAGCGGTGACGGGACACGGCGACTTCTTCGCGCTTCACGCCAACAGCATCACCGGCGCGAAAGCGCTGGCGTGCCTGACGCAAGCCTAAATCATCCGAGTATTACTGCCGGAACGGCGGGAACGGATTTGGCGGCGGCAGCGGCCGCTGCGCAGGCGGCGGCCTCGCCGGGCGTTTGGGCTGTTGCTGAGGTGGCGGCGCGGGCGCTGCTTTTGGCGCCTCCTGTTGAGCGACCGTTGCAGACGGACCTTTGCAGTCGGTCAGCCAGATGTCGTAAATCGGATGCTCGATGCCATGCAGGCCGGGGCTGGCGGCAAACATCCAGCCTGAGAAAATTCGCTTCACTTCACCCTGCAGCGTGATTTCATCGACCTCGACGAAAGCATCGGTGTTGGCGGCCTCCGTCGAAGGCCGCGTGTAGCAGGCCTGGGGCTTGATACGTAACGCGCCGAACTGAACGGTCTCGCCCATCTCGGCATCGAACTTGATGATGCGGCCGGTGATCTTGTCGAGACCTGCAAAGACAGCCTGCTTGTTGACGATCTTCTGCGCCGGAGGCTCGGTCACGACCTCGTCGCCCGGCTGCAGCGTGGCCGGCACCGGCGGCGTCCCGCGTGGCTGCTTCTGCCCCTGCGGCAAGCCCGGCAGAGGATTGGCGCCAGGCGGCACCGTCGCGACGTTTGGCGTGCCTTGTCCCGGCACGGCAGGCTGTCTTGGCGCAGCGGCGGTTCCGGGCGGTGGCGGCAAAGGCTGCATTTGAACATTGCCCGGAGCGGGCACACCCTGCCCCGGCGGCGGTGGACGATTAGGTGTCGGGAGCAAGCGGCCTTGCGGCGGCAAATCGGGGACGTCCTCTTCTTCCGGCTCCTGCACCGGCTCCCCGCGCTGCACGTTGGCAGGCGGCCTTGGCCGGTCGGAAAAGATGTTGCCTATCTGCGCGTGAACGGGTGTTGCAGCCGACATCAGCGATGTCGCGATCAGGCTTGCGAACGAGAATGCGGTGATGGTTCGGAACATCTTGCGCGACTTTACAACAGCACGATGCCAGGACGTGCGAAGCGGCTTCCGGAAAACATCGTGCTCCACACCTGTCGGAACGATCACGTTCATGATCTCAAAATGATCCGGCCCAATATTCGATTCAACCGAATCGGCTCCACGCCATTCTACAGATAGTGAACCCCGCGCAGGCCTTCGGTTAACACGCTGAATACGGCGGGGAAAGGGCGGGCCATTCGTACCGTTTTGCTGATGTCGATGGGGTTTATTGCCCCTGGACTACTGTCCCGGCGTCCACGGCTGATAGTCGCCGGTGGCCTTGGGCCGGCGGCCGCTGGCGAGCGTCGAGCCTGACGGACGATAGGCTGCAGGCGTTCCGGTCATGTTGGGCCGGTGCGGCTTTTCCCATTCGCGCGGCTTGTAGTCGATCTCGGTCGGAGGCGTGTCCACCGTATGATGCAGCCAGCCGTGCCATGCCGGCGGCACGCGCGTCGCTTCGGCATATCCGTTGTAGATCACCCAGCGGCGCTCGAACCCCAACGTCGGATCGATCTTGCCGCCGCGCGTCCGGTAGTAGGTGTTGCCACCCTCGTCCTGTCCGACCATCTCGCCAAATCGGCGGGTCCACAGCTGCGTGCCGAATGTCGACCCGCTCCACCACGTGAAAAAACGCAGGAAAAACAGCTTCATGGCGCGAATCCGAACTGGGCGCGGGCCGCCGCGCGAGACCTGTTTGATGCCATCGGGCGCGCCAATTGTCCAGCGCCAACAGCAACTTGATGCAATGCATGAACCTCCGGCCGGCCCGTGCGTTGATATGGCCCCGCACACATTGCCGCCGGAATCCGACGATGCTCGACGCCATCAAAGACAGCTATGCCGAAATCCTGCACACGCTTGTGCGCTTGCCGGACTGGCTGACAGCATCTTCGCTTGTGATCGGTGGAGTTTTGCTCGCCCTCGCCGCCAACGCGCTGATCGTTCGGACGATCCGCAATACGCTCGGT
>CALRLJ020000090.1:0-10482 GCA_943368635.1 Sediminibacterium ginsengisoli
GATCCGGGCCAGCACGGGGGCCAGCACTTCCCAGCCCCGGCCATCGGTTGGATTTTTCTCCAGATGCGTTTCGACCTGCGCCACCAGCTTGTCCATCGACGCGGTCGCGGGCGACACGCGGCTGCGCTGTGCGAGCGGAAAGTCGCCGAGCGAGGGCGAGCCGAATTGCGCGTAAAGCCCAGCCGCAACCAGCGGCAGTCCGACGAGTGCGATCACAGCCACCGCGCGGCGAAACGACAGGCTCGACGATGACGATGCGCCCGTTTCCTCATCCGATGCCGCAAGCAGCCGGCGACTGATTTCGACGCGCGCGGCTTCGGCTTCATTGGGACCGATCATGCCGGCAGCCGCATCGCGCTGAACCTCGGCGAGCTGGTCCTTGTAGACCACCGTCTCGCTGCCTTCGCGCGTCGATGCCTTGCCGCGCCCCAGCGGCCACAGCACGGCAAACACCGCGGCGGCAGTCATCAGCGCGAACACGAACCAGAGCGTCATTTCAAAGGGTTCCCGGCAAAGTAGAACCGTTATAAGCGGCTATTCCGTGCCGGGTTACACCATGGCTGGCGGGGCCGCGCAATTGACATTTCTGTCACGGATTCAATGCGTTTTGGGGCCAAAGTTCGGCCTGCTTGGCAAAGGTTGATGTGGGGACTAAAGCCGCTTCAACGCAGGGTGACCTTGCGCTGGATCAACCCGCGCGCGGCTGCTTGGCGGGCTTTGCACCCTCGGCCGGCTTGCGCTCGACGGGACGCGCCATTTCAGCGGCCTTGCTCATCAGCGATGCGTAATCCGGGCCGAACATCACCTCGCAGAACCGGATCGCGGCCTTCATCTGCATCAGGCGGAAAGCGCGGACCTTCTGGTCGCTGGTGCGCAGCGATTCCACCAGCGTCTCGGTGGCCTTCTCGACATAGTGTTGCAATTCGGTCTGGGCGCGCAGCGACACTTCGTTGATCGCAAGCTCGCTGGCGTAGTTGCGGCAGACCGCGACGAAATCGATTAGCGCCGCGGTTTCCTCGACATCCACCGGATCGATCCGGTTCGCCGAGGTGACGTCCTTGTCCGGCCCCTGCCGCAGCAGCCGGCGGACGCGGCCCGGCACGCTGTCGATCTCCGATTGCAGCGAATTGGAAATCTCGGCGCGGATCGCAGCCAATTGCCTGCCCCACGCCGAATCCGAACGGATGTCGAGCTCGGTGCGCAGGCCGCGAACGCCATCATGCAGCGTCTTGAGATGATTGGAGGTGTCCTGGAACTGGCCGCGCTTGATGTCGTTGCGCAGTTCGGCAGCCACGCGCGACAGATCGTAGATCGCCATGGTCACCGTGACGCCGAACGGCGTGCTGGCCACGCGGATTTCGTCGTCGGACGCCGCCACCGTGATGCCAAGGCGGACGATCTGCCACGGTGACGCCAGCCGCTGCATCACCAGCGAAATGGCGAACGGCAGCACCTGCGGGGTTTGCAGCGACGGCAGATTGAGCGCGGCCATCGTCGAGGCAACGTGGGCCTCCGCGAACATCCGGATCTGGCCGGGCAGCTTGTTGTGAAGTTTGTCGAGCTGGTCGCAGGCTGCGAGAACGGCACCAATCGGCGCAATGTCCTCGACCACGCTCGGCGCGCCGAGGCGGCCAAGGGTGCGCTGGCGTTCGCCGCTGGACAGCGCGCCGGTCACATTGGCAATGGCGTCGGACGCCGCAACCTGCATGGTGCGGACCGCTGCGTTGATATCCGGTGTCGCGGCCTGCGCCATCGCGGCCTCAAAGGCACGCACGGCGTCAGGGGCGCCTTCCCGGCCGAGCCACATCCAGACCGGCGCCAGCGACGACCGCCTGATCTGGCCGGGCCGGACATGGGCAACATTGTCGACCAGATACGGGTCCAGCGGGCGGAACAACCGCCGCATCGGATCGTCGGTGCGCGGAGTCATGTCCTCGGTCGGCGCACGGACGATCATGCGCAACTGCTCGAGCACGAAATTCGCGACGACGACGTCCTCGCCGCGCTCGATGGCCCGCTCGAACTCGCGCATCAGCAGGGCCTGCGCCTTCGGCGGCAGCTGCCCGAGATACTCTCTCAATCGCTCGATCGACGATTGGCTCATGCGCCCAAACGCTCACCTTCGCTGGAAGCCGACAGGGCCCCACCGGGTGTTTTAGCCGGGACGTCGTTAATTTCGCGTTGAGGAACAGGGATTTGGGGGCTATGGCGACTGGCTGCAGCCGAGGGTTGTACCCATCTGGCCGCTGTCGCTTTGGCTCACACCCCCGGCAGCAGCAGTTCGGCCCGCAAGCCGCCAATCGGGGCCGCGCCAAGGGTCAAGCTGCCGCCGTACAGCTGGGCCAGATCGGTGACGATAGACAGGCCGAGGCCGGAGCCGGGCTTGGTCTCGTCCAGCCGCTGGCCGCGGCGCGCCACCTGGGTTCGCTCCAAGGGTGACAGGCCCGGCCCATCGTCATCGACGATGATCCGCAACGTCGGATCGAGCGCGCCGCCGAGGGTCAGCTCCAGCAAAACTTCGATCCGGACCTGCTGGTCGGCCCACTTGCAGGCGTTGTCGACGAGGTTGCCGACCATCTCCTCGAAGTCCTGCTTCTCGCCGCGAAACTTCGCAGCCTCATGCATCTCGCAATCGATGAGAATGTCGCGGGCGCGGTGGATTTTCTCCATCGTCCGCGCCAGCGCTTCGATCACCGGCGCAACTTCGGTGACGGTGCCGATGGTGGTGACGCGCGCGGCGATGCGGGCACGCTCCAGATGATGCGCGACCTGATCGCGCATGATGTCGGCCTGTTCCAGAACCTTGGCCGCGAACGGATCGCCGCGATTGGCGCCGGCCTCGTTGACGATGACGGACAGCGGCGTCTTGATCGCGTGCGCGAGATTGCCGACATGGGTGCGCGAGCGCTCGACGATGGCGCGGTTGGCATCGAGCAGCGCGTTGGTTTCGCGTGCGAGCGGCGCGATCTCCACCGGAAATTCGCCCTCCAGCCGTTCGGCCTGCCCTGAGCGGATCGCGGCGAGCGAATTGGAAATCCGCTTGAGCGGCGCCAGACCGAACCGCACCTGAAAGATCGTGGTCAGCAGCAGCCCGACGGTGAGTGCTGCGAACGTCACCGCGAGATAAGTATTGAAAGCCCAGGTCTCGTCATAGATTTCGGTGGCGTCGCCAGCCACGGTGGCGAGATATTTTCCCTCGGTGCCGAGATCGACCGGCCGCTCCACCATGCGCAGGTGCTGGTTTTCCGGACCGTTGACGTAGCCGAGCCGCACGCCGGTCTGATCGAGTTCGACGCCCTGATCTTCGAGCTTTGGCAGCGAGGCGTCCCACAGCGAACGCGACGCACGCACCTCCGGTTTGTCGCCATCGGTGCGCGCCATCCGCCAGTACCAGCCGGACAGCGGCAGTTCGAACAGCGGCTCGCCGAGCGACTGCACCGATCTGTCGGACTTGTCGCTCTTGTCGTTCGGATCGTCGGGCTGTGCAGCTTCGGCAATCAACGTGCGCAGATAGAAATTCAGCCGGCGGTCGAACGCGCGCTCGGTCGAGCGTTTGTAGACCGTGGACAGCACGATGCCGGTGATGACAAGGATCAGCACCACCCAGGCCGTCGCCGACAGGAACAGACGTGTCGCGAGTGAATTAGTGCGCATTGGTCACGGGCGGCGGCGTCAGCAGGTAGCCGAGGCCTCGCACGGTCTGGATGATATCGACGTCGAGCTTCTTGCGGATGCGCCCGACGAACACTTCAATCGTGTTGCTGTCGCGGTCGAAGTCCTGATCGTACAGATGCTCGACCAGTTCGGTGCGCGACACCACGCGCCCCGAATGATGCATCAGATAGGCCAGCAGGCGATACTCGTGCGACGTCATCTTGATGGGATTGCCGTTGACGCTGACGCGGTTGGTGCGCGTATCCAGCATCACCGGCCCGCAGGTCAGTTCGGACTGGGCGTGGCCCGCGGTCCGGCGCAGCAGCGCGCGAATCCGGGCCAGAATTTCTTCAAGATGAAAGGGCTTGGCGACATAATCGTCGGCGCCGGCATCGAAGCCCTGCACCTTGTCGCTCCAGCGGTCGCGCGCGGTGAGGATCAGCACCGGCATGGTGCGCTTGTTGCGCCGCCAGGCTTCCAGCACCGAAATGCCGTCCATTTTGGGCAGGCCGATGTCGAGCACCACCGCGTCGTAAGGCTCACTGTCGCCGAGGAAGTGACCTTCCTCGCCGTCGAATGCGCGATCAACGACATAGCCCGCGTCGGACAGAGCCGTCGTCAGCTGGCGGTTGAGATCGGGATCGTCTTCAACAACGAGAAGGCGCAACGTCGTCTCCGCATGCAAATTCAAGGTACGCTAACATGAACGGCGCGGCGCTGAATGCTTGATGAACGGCGGCGCACCGGAGATTACTTTTTCTCCATTCTCACTTCTTAACCACCGCCTTGACCAGCTTGTCGAGCACGCCGGGTGCATTTTGACCGGTCGCGGCGCAGACCTTTTCGCGGGTCCGTCCGCTCATGTAGACGCCTAACACGCCGAATCGGAAGCCCCAATAGCTGACCAGCAGGCCGGTCGCGCCGATCAGGGCGTTGATCGCCGTCATGTCGCCGGTCCAGAATTCATGGACCAGAACGATCCAGAGTGCCGCACATTCAAAGGTTAACTCGAAGGCGTAAAGCGGACGCCACCAGCGTTGCAGCGCATCCTCGCTTCCGAGTTCCGCACGGATCGTCGCCTGGGTCTCGGCCACCGAACCCCGCGCAGCCTCCGCTTCGGCGCGGATAGCGTCCGCCCATGTGGTCTCGGCCAGCGCGATCTGGTCCGCGCTGCTGGTGGTCAGCGCCTTGCCGACCGCCTCCGGTGTGGCATCTGCCGCGCCGACGACCTCCGCCAGAATGCGCCCCGCAGCAGCGCCCAGCGGACCGCCGAGCGCGGTTCCCAAAATCGGCGCGCCCAGCCCGATCACCTGCTTTGCAATATCAGCCCAATCCATTGGATGCTCCCTCCACAGGCATCACCGCCGCTTCCTGATGTGCGCGATGCCGCCAGCGCCAGATGAGAAAGATCGCGAAGGCCGCAAGCGCCGCAGCAGCGGCGACCATCGCCGCCACTTCGAGCCGCGAGGTTGCAACGGCCGTCGCAGCGCCCGCTGCGATCACCGCACCTGCGGATGCAGCCCCCGCCGGAATTGTCACCGGCACGACCGCCTTGCCCGGCGCGACTTCAACAGGTGTGTTGACCACCGGCGCGGACGAACGTCCCTGCGCCATCGCCAGCGCGGTCGCGCGCACGCCGTTGACGCGCGCGGTCCAGCCACGCCCGAATACCGGAAATGTTTTCAGCGCTTTCAGGAATGCGAGGCGCTCCGCGCAGATCGCTGCGACAAGATCGCTTGCCGCGCGCTTTGCCGCTGCTGCGATCACGTCGTCGGTGACACCGCTGGTGTTGTCGGGCATTGCGAGCACGCGGCGAAGCACCTTGCCCGCGCGGCCGATGCCGGAGTTCACGCCATAGTCGAACACCGCGTAATCGACGCCGGCGGGAAGCTCATCGCAACGCAGCGCATTCCAGTAGCGCTCGCGGTAGATCTTTCGCGCGACATTTTGCGGCAGCGCGCGAACGTCGTCCGCCGTGGCGTTGCCCTTCCAGTAACGCCGCGCATCCACAAGCGTAATGCCGAAGTTGGTCGGGCCTCCGGGATCGGACGGATGATCGGTGTAGCCGCCCTCGTCACGCAGCAGCCGCGTCAGCGCGACATCGTAAGACGATAACGCCATTTCAGAACACCCAAGCCACAAGCGCGAGTGAAACCGTCCATGCGATCAACGCAGCTTTCGGTCGTGCAGCGATCTGCGCGGCGATCCACTCGAGAGGCGCAGAGGCGCGATCACGCAACGAAGCGAGTGTCATGTCGGTTCTCCATGTGGAAATAAAGCGGCCCGCGCATATTTCGCGGCGCCGATTCTGGCCGATGAAATCGAAGAGGCTTCCGGGTCAGGCTTGCGGGGCGGGGTGACCGCGGCGTCTCGCCGGAGCCTCATTCATTATGTGTACTGGCCGCCGGTCGAACTGCCGCCGGCAACGCTGCCGGGGAAATAACTGGCGCCGCCGGAATATGTGTTGCAGACCGAATTCTGCGTCACACTGTAGCGCGTGCCTGTCACCGCCGAACCGCTATAGGTCAACGCATAGAAGTTCACGATCGACGATGTCTCGCAGAACACCGTCGCCAGACCGAATGAAATGGCGGCACTGACATTCACCGCAACGGTATTTCCGTTCACGACACCGCCCGAAGATGTCAGATAGTGCCCCTGCGCGTTCCCCGACCACTTCTCCGACGTTAAAGGCGTATAGACACCATTCGCAAAAGCGCGAACGTGCGCGCCTGCGCAGACTCCGAAGCTGATGGCGGAGCCGAAGACATTCGCACCATTCCCGACTGCAATGCCGTCGCCGCCGGAGGATGCCACCTTCAGGGATTGAATCGAGACATTGGGGCCTGTGCCGCTTACGTAAATCGAATTTCCGGCCGTAGAGATCAGCACGTTATCCGGCGTCGTCGCGTTGCCCTTGATCGTCAGCGTGCCGCCGACCAGCGGAGACATGATCGACAGACCGTCCGTATATGTGCCATCGGCGATCTGAATCGTGACAGTGTAACCGCTGAGATCGAGAGTGACAGCAGCGTTGTAGGCTTTCTGGATCGTCAGGAACGCGCCGCCCGATGCGTTTGACAATCCGTCGTTGCTGTCGCTGCCGTCGGTGCGCACATAATAAGTGCGGTTCGCGGTCAGCATTTCGCGGCCGCCCGGCCGCGCGATCATATACCAGCGCGCCGCTGTGCCGTCGTAGCGCAGGATCGCCGCACGCTTCGCGCCGATAGTGAGATCGCTGCCGAGCGCGAAGCGGTTGGCCGCCGTCGACGATGCGCTTTCGTTCAGAAGCAGGATCGTCTGGGTGCCGGTGTTGATGAGCGCGATAACGCGCCCCTCTGCCCCGCCCGCCAGCCCGGTCACCGTGCGCGACGCATCCGAATACAGGTTAAGCACGGAAGCCGACGCAATCCCTGCGGGGTTATAGTCGTTCTGGTTCGATGTGATCTGCGACGGCGAAACCACGCCGGTCAGCGCGACACCGCGCGAAAGGGCTGCGTTGCCCGAACTCTGATCGACCACAAGCGCTTCGACGAATGTCGTGCCGTCATTCGAAACCTTGAGCTTGAACGCATCCGATCCGATCAGGCCGAATTCCGCACGGCCCGAGAATGCATCGGAGAACACAACCGAGGCCGTCTTCGCGGTCGCTTCCTTGGAAATCTGCACGCGCATGTCGCCGGTGCCGCCGTCGGCGACATCAATGGCGTTGAACAGCGCCGCGTTGGAGCGCACCGTCAGCAGGTTGGGATCGCTCGCGGTGTCGTTGATGCCGAATTGGGCGATGCTGTCCGGCATCGATCCGCCGCCACTCACCACATCGGTCCACGCCGCGCCGTCGTAAACCAGCAGCAGGCCATCCGCGTCGGACCACGCGCACCAGCCGAGCCTCGGCGCCAGAAAGCGCCACGCGCCGTCTTCCCGAACCGCGACCGCATCGTCGTGACCAGCCCACGCGCCCGTCGCACCGCCCGCCACGATATGGCGGTCGCCATCGGCGGGCGTCGGAGGCGGCGCGGTTTGATCGGTATCGAGCACGCCGATCTGCACGGCGGCATCGAGAATCCGCAACGCTTCATTGTGTGTGACATGCTTCTGCGCCTGGCTGCCTTCGATGAAAGGCATCCCGAGATGGATTGTGTCTGTCATGATCGCTCAGAGTGTGAGGGTGAATTCGCAAGGGTTTCCGCGCCCGACCGTGTTCGACATTTGCGAAACGCGGCCATGCAGCGTCGCGAGCGGCGCGCCGAAGTCGGCGAGCTCATCGGCGGCGGCGTAGAGCGTGGAAGGCGTGGAGCACGATATGCTCCGCACCACCGACGTCCCTGAAAGAATGTCGAGCGTGTAAGCCTCAAAGTCTTCGCCGAGCGGCACCTCGACACCCCAACTGTCGCCGTCGCGGCGTGTCCTGCGAACCCACGACACGTGAATGCCGGCGCCGTCACGCGATGCTGTTGCATGCACCGGCGACAACGGCATCAGCGCGGTCGGTTGCGGCGTCACTGTCAGTGACAACGCCGAGGGATCGTCATGGCTACGGCCAGTGGCGACGATGCGCAAATCGATGGCACGATCCAGCGTGCCGAGACCGCGCGCAATCGTCGCCACATGATCGTCAAGCAACACGAACGGCGATCCGGCAGGCAGCGGATCGGCGATAGCGTATTCACTGCCCGCCTGCCCGCGCAGCAGCCGCGAAAGCTTGTAGGTCTTGTCGTCCACCAGTTCGGCGCTGGCGAATTGCAGAATCTCCCACACCCCGTCAGTATTCAGCACCGCCGCTGCATTCGCGCCGTCCAGCACCCGCGCGTCACCGACCGATGCCAGCCCCCCGCCGTAGAGTTGCACGCGCACCTCGCCGCCGCGATCCCAGCAACTTGCCGGACCGGCCGGCAGCAGATCGAGCGTTTCGCCGATAACCGATGGCACGAAAGCCGTCGCCGCCTTCTCGAAACTCAATCCATCGGCGGACCGCCACACCGTCACCGATCCCGGCCACGGATCGGCGAACACCGCCAGCCGCGTCAGCACCGGCGGCTCAGAGGAATCGAGGCTCGGCAGATCGAGCACCAGCGCCTGCACCGGACCTAGTGCGGGCGGGATCGCAGGCGGCTTGACGCGCGGCGCAAACAGCGGCACCGAAAATACTTCCGGATCGATGCTGCGCGCCTTGACCTGACGCGATGTTGTATCGACCAGCTCTGAAATCTCGAACAGCCGACGCCGCGCATTGACGGTCACGCCGATCACATCGCCCGGCATCAGCGGCAGAGCGTTCATGCCGAGTGAAAATTCCACGCTCTCGCGCCCCGCCCACAGATCCTGCAACCAGATGTCGGCGCGGCGGGTCGCGGCGGCATCGTCGGTGATGACGGCGAAGTCCGAATGTAAGGTGCGGTTCGAGCCGCCGACCAGCCGCCGCGAGGTCACGGCGGACCGGCGGTAATCAGCGGAGCCGTCGGTAAATCCAAACGACACTTCGCGGGGCAGTTCGGTTTCCTGCCCGCGCGTCAGCCGCGCCAGCGCGCCCTTCTGCGGATCGACCAGTTCGTCTTCTGCAATCTCGGCCACTGGTGCTGTGCCGCGCTGAATGAACGTCAGGTCGCCGCCTGCCACCGTCGCATCGAAACCATAAGCCATTGCCAGCGGATCGATCATGGCGCGCGGCGGCATCGGGCGATCCACCACGTAGCCGTCGCAGCTTTCACGCAGATTATCCGTGCGTGCATCGGCCACGTCCGCATCTTCAAGAATGGTTGCAACCAGTGCATCGAGCGGCGCCGCACCAAGCCGCCCGGTCAGCCAGTGCCCGGTCTGCCAGTTCGGCCCATCGCTCCAGACGTCCACCGCGGCAGGAAACACCGGATACGGCCGCGCGTCCCAGGTCCATAGATGCAATCCCGACACGTCGATCATCCGCTCGCCATAGACCGGCGACACCGGATTCAACGCATCGCCGCCGAATGCGGGATCGAACGCACCGATAATGGTCTCGATGTAACGCCGCTGGATCAGGTCGTCGCGCTGGCCGCTCGAGAAATAAGGACTGGTGCCTTCGATCGAACGCGCATCGGGAAACGCGCTCGGCTGGTTCGCGCCCTTGTCCACGGCGGGGCAACCCAATTCCGTCAGCCAGATCGGCTTGCTGCGCGCAGTCCATGCCGTCGCGCTGCCAAGCTCCGCGCCGTCCACGCGCTCCACATGCGGGTTCGCCCACCAGTTCCACACGTCCTTCGCACGATAGATCCACGGCTTGCCGAGACCGTCGGTGATCGGTGTGCGCTCTTGTGCGGCGCGCGCCGCATCGTCGGCGTAGTACCAATCGTAAGCTTCGCCGCCGTTGATGTTTGACGCGAGATAGCCGCGATCATGAATCGAGGTCGCTAACGATGCATCGAGCTGATCGGCAGTGTCGCGCCAGTCCGACAGCGGCGCGTAGTAATCGATGCCCACCGCACCGATGGCCGCCGACGCCCACAGCGGATCGAGCGGAAAACGCACCTCGCTACCGATCACATGCGAACCGTATTCGGTCCAGTCCGCGCCATAGGTCACCACCGTGGAGGCGCCGACGACAGCCTTTACATCCGAGGCCAATGTCACCAGCGCCTGCACGGCGGGATAGACGCCCGACGCAGAGCGTACGCGCGTGAGGGATTTCAGTTCCGATCCGATCAGGAACGCATCGACGCCGCCGCAGGAGGCTGCAAGATTTGCGTAATGCAAAATCATCCGGCGATAATTCCAGCCGCTGACGCCGCCGCCGGAAAAGAAATTCGTGATCTGCGTTGCGGCAGTGCCGGTGCCATCCGGTGAACCGCCGACGCC
>CALRLJ020000091.1:0-10477 GCA_943368635.1 Sediminibacterium ginsengisoli
TCCCGAGACACAGAGCGGCAATATCGCGAAGCATGGGACGCATGCCCAGCAGCGGCCAGGCAAACAATGTGGCCCAGATCGGCATCGTGTAAGCCAGCAGCGCACCTTCGCTGACGCTGACCCACTTCATTGCCACGGTTCCGAAGCCCATCCACGCCACGACATTGGTGAATGTCGCCAGTAACAGGCGCGGCACGATCTCGCGCGGCACGCCCAACCGCTCGCGCCTCGACAGTGCGACCACCGCCAGAATGAGCGACGCCGTTACACCCGCCAGTCCGCGCGCGGACAACGGCGGCAATTCGCGCAGCAACAATTTCATGAAGGGCCAGTTCAGGCCCCATCCGAATGCCGTGATCCCCAGACAGGCAATACCGATCCATCGCGAATTACCCATGGGATGCGATAGCCTCGGCCCTGCGGATTGTCATGGAGCCGACGTTACAGATTCAAAAATCTCCGGCAACAATATTGTCGGGTGATCGATTGTTCACAGCGGACCATCGCTGCCGCCGGGATCGGCAGACAAAACTCAATTGATTGGTCGGTCAAAACACGAATGGCCGGGACAAGCCCGGCCATTTCAACGCTGCAATCAACTTGCCCGAAGCCATATCGGAAAAGTAGCCACCTCACTCGGCGCTGACATTCTCCGGCGCGCTCGCTTTGACAGCGGCGAGTTTTTTCGGTGCAGCCTTTTTCTTCTTCGGCTCCACCGGAGGCGGATTCAAAGCTTCTTCCGCTTCCCTCGCCAGTCGCTGCGCTCGCAGGCGCTCCATGTTCTTGCGAACATCGACATACTCTTTGTCGACCTCGGCGAGCGCAATCACGCCTTCGATTTTGGCGAGACGCTGTTTTTCAAGGCGAGCCAACTGCTCGGGCGTTTGCGGCTTGGTCTGTGATTTGCTGGTCATTATCAACATATGGGTATTCACCAGCGCGATTGCTACCCGTTGTAAAAAATCAATCTGCGATGGAACTTTTCCGGCTTTCGCTGCCGCGCCTTCGCAGTTTCATCGATGTGATTATTGTCCTGCTGTTCTATTGGTGCGGGCGCGGCTCGATGCACATTGTGCATGAGACGCAACGCCTCACTCAAAATCCTTGCGCGGATTCGCCGGATGCTCGGTACGCCATTTTTCCATCAGCGCTTCCAGCTCCGCATCGTTGGCATCAGGCAGCACAATGCGCGTGGTCGCGAACAGATCGCCGAAGCCATCGGCGCCCGACGCCCCCTTGATTGGCATGCCTTTACCCTTCAGGCGGAAGGTACGTCCGGATGATGTATTCTTCGGAATCGACAATTGCACCGCGCCGTCGAGCGTCGGCACGCGCACCT
Source organism: Sediminibacterium ginsengisoli (assembly GCA_943368635.1). GTDB lineage: Bacteria > Pseudomonadota > Alphaproteobacteria > Rhizobiales > Xanthobacteraceae > Afipia. Next base: position 1,340 of record CALRLJ020000091.1, read on the forward strand.
TCGCACCGAGTACCGCTTCATACAGCGTGATCGGCAGTTCGAGCCGCAGGTCGTTGCCATCGACCTTGAAGTAGGGATGGGGGGCGATGTTCACGGTGATCAGCACATCGCCGGGACGATGGCCCGGCGCGCTTTCGCCCTGCCCCTTGAGGCGGATCTGCTGGCCGGCGATCACGCCCGCCGGAATCTTGACGTTCAGTTCCTTGCCGGTCGGCAACCGCACCCGCCGCGTCGCGCCCTGTACCGCTTCTTCCAGCGCAACGCTCATGGTGACATTGAGATCGAGGTCCGCCGCAAATGGTGCGTCATATTCGAACGTACCCGCGCCGCCGCGCGGACCACCGCCCATTCCGGCACCGGCCTGACCGCCGAACATGCCCTTGAGAATGTCTTCGAATGCACCCCCGCTGGCAAAACCGCCCGCTCCACCCGGCGCACCGCCCTGACGGAACGAATATTCGAAGCCGCCCGGTCCCGCGCGGCGTCCGCCGCCGCCTCCGGGGAAGCCGCCTTCGAAACCCTGAAACTTTGGTTTGCCCTCGGCATCGATCTCGCCGCGATCGAACTGCTTGCGCTTGTCCTCGTCGCCGAGGATTTCATTGGCGGTGTTCAATTCGGCAAAGCGATCGGCCGCTTTCGGGTCGCCCTTGTTGGCATCGGGATGGTGCTTCTTGGCGAGCTTGCGAAACGCGCTCTTGATCGCCGCAGCATTGGCACCCCGCTGCACCCCCAGGACTTCATAGGGGTCGCGCATTCGTTCCGTCTCCTTGCAGGAATTCAGGTAAGGACCGATTGGTCCTTCGGCCTGATGTGGGGTTTTCGTGACAATCCCGCAACGGGTTTCGTGGCGGTGCGGCGGTTCTGGCCGCAGATTTCATTCATCAGGCCGGACGTCCAGCCTTAACTGCGCTTCCAGGGCTTCATTTTGCGGATTTCCCAAGGGCCTTTGTCCTGCTGGCAGGCTTCGCCTTGAAGCCAGCCTTCATTGGTCCCGCGCACGTAACTTGCAAGGAAATCCCGGCAGATCCGGCCTTCGCTGGTATAGGTCGAGGCCAATGGCGTCACCGAGCCGCGCGCGCCGGTTTCGGGATTTTCCCACGGCTGGCTGGCATCCTTCTGTCCTCTGGTGAGCACGTCGGAGGCAGCGTTACGCGCCAAAGCGAGATCGGCGTCGGTGAGATTGGTGTCGTCGTGAGACCGCAGGATCGGCCCGATCGAGCCGGTGACGTCCGAAAGGTCGTCCTTCTTGGCCTCTTTGCCGAAAATTCCCATGCTGCAGCCGCCCGCGGAGCAGCCCACAGCCACCAGCGAGACCGCCGCGATCAACCGCCCGATCGGCGATAGGCCACGGCCCTCGCGTGCCCTATATAGGGAACGCTCGAGAACAGTCTTGGCACGAAGGGGCGCCAGGATACGCAACCGGATACTCCAGACATGAACGGTCCAAACTCCATCAAAACCCCAGGTGAGTTAATTTCCGGTGATTTCACCGCTGCCGACGAGCCATTTGGGCTGTTTGCGGTTTGGTTCGCCGAGGCCGTGAAGTCCGAACCGAACGATCCCAATGCCATGGCTCTGGCCACCGTGGACGCCGACGGGCTGCCCGACGTGCGCATGGTGCTGCTGAAGGGGTTCGATACCGCCGGTTTTGTGTTCTACAGCCATATCGACAGCGCCAAGGGCCGCGAACTGGCCGCCGCCCCCAAGGCCGGTCTCCTGTTCCACTGGAAATCGCTGCGCCGGCAGATCCGCATCCGCGGCACCGTCAGCCGGGTCACTGATGCCGAGGCCGATGCCTATTTCGCCACCCGGCCCAAGCAGGCGCAGATCGGTGCATGGGCCAGCAAGCAGTCGCAGCCACTGGAAAGCCGGATGGCGTTCGAAAAGGCCATCGCACTCAACGCCGCGAAGTACGCCATCGGCGAGGTTCCCCGCCCCCCCGGCTGGAGCGGCTGGCGCATCGAACCGCAAGCGTTTGAGTTCTGGCACGACCGCCCGTTCCGCCTGCACGACCGCATCACATTCACACGCGCAGCTCCCAATACCGAATGGAGCAAGACGCGGCTCTACCCCTGACCGTATTTTTTGAACACGAACGCCGAAGGCGAGACCTCATTCCATGCCGACTTCAACGCCTCCCGATTCCAACGCGCCCAAACGCACCTTGCTGCTGACAGGCGCCAGTCGTGGTATCGGCCACGCTACCGTGATCCGGTTTTCCAGCGCAGGCTGGCGGGTCATTACCTGCTCGCGTCATCCGTTTCCGGAGCAATGCCCGTGGGGCGCCGGACCGGAAGACCACATCCAGGTCGATCTCGCCGATCACAACGACACCGCACGCGCCATTGATGAAATTCGCGAGCGGCTCGACGGCGGTGCACTGCATGCGCTGGTCAACAACGCCGCAATATCCCCCAAAGGCGACGGCGGCGCGCGAATGGGGTCCATCGATACCGATGTCAACGTCTGGAGCCATGTGTTCCGGGTGAATTTCTTCGCGCCGATCATGATGGCGCGCGGTTTGATCGAGGAATTGAAAGCGGCCAAGGGATCGGTGGTGAACGTCACGTCGATTGCCGGCTCGCGCGTGCATCCATTTGCAGGGGCCGCCTACGCGACATCGAAAGCAGCGCTCGCATCGTTGACCCGCGAGATGGCAGCGGATTTCGGCCGCGTCGGCGTGCGCGTAAATGCGATTGCGCCGGGCGAAATCGATACGTCGATTTTATCGCCGGGCACCGACAAGATCGTTCATGAGCAAATTCCGATGAACCGTCTCGGTACACCGGATGAGGTCGCTAAGATCATCTATGTGCTGTGTACGGAGACGAGTTCTTACGTGAACGGCGCAGAGATCCACATCAATGGTGGCCAGCACGTGTAAGCGCGCGGCAAACGAAAAAAGCGGAGCCGCGGCCCCGCTCTCTCGTTTGGTGTCACGCCGCAATCAGACGACGGTGATCTTGACGTCGAGATTGTTGCGCGTGGCGTTCGAATACGGGCAGACCTGATGTGCGGTTGCGACCAGCTTCTCGGCATCGGCGCGATCAAGACCCGGCAACGCCACGGCCAGCGCTACATCGAGACCGAAACCGCCCTCCGAGCGCGGGCCGATACCTACGTCAGCCATGACAGTCGCATCCGCAGGCACCTTGATGCCGATCGTACCCGAGACCGCCTTCATCGCGCCGATGAAGCAAGCCGAATAGCCCGCAGCGAAAAGCTGCTCCGGATTGTTGCCGGCGCCGCCACCACCGCCGAGTTCCTTAGGGGTGGAAAGGTTGACTTGAAACGTGCCGTCTGTGGTCGAGGCCTTGCCGTCACGGCCGCCGGTTGCGGTAGCCTGGGTGCGATAGAGGACTTTCGTGGGCATGCGCTTTCTCCTTGGTTGCCTCGTTGAGAGGACTGGAAATCTAACCGCCTTTGGCCGGTCCCGGTCGGGAAGGTCGATCGAATTATTTATATCGCGCACGATACAATCGCGCAATACTTAATTTGACCATCAGCCATGCAAAAATGCGTTGCGCGATTCAATCGCGCGCGCCTTAATGGTATAGTGTTGTGATCCCGATATTGGATCGCGCTTCTGAGGACGGATCATGGCCAAGGCCCCAAATGCAGACGATCTGCTGAAGATCGACAATTTCATTTGCTTCGCGCTCTACTCGGCGGGGCACGCCTTCACGCGGCTGTACAAGCCCCTGCTCGACCCGTTGGGCCTGACCTATCCGCAGTATCTGGTGATGGCCGTGCTCTGGGAGAAGGACGGCAGAACGGTCGGCGAAATCGGCGAAAAGCTCTTGCTGGAATCGAGCACCCTCACCCCGCTGCTCAAGCGGCTCGAGACCGCCGGCATGGTTCGCCGGACACGAGATCGGGACGACGAACGTGTCGTGCGAATTCAGCTCACGCCCAAAGGTGCCGCGCTGAAGCAGAAGGCCGCCGAAATTCCGCAGGCGATCGGCTGCTCCACCAACATTACGATACCCGAGGTGATGAAACTCACCGCCGATATCAAGGCGCTGCGCGAGAAGCTTCTCGCAGCGCAGGCGGCGTGATCGGCCCGCCTTCCGTTGTCGTGCGGCCCATCAAGGTTTAGATCGCGAAGCTTGCAAAGTAACTACAGCCAACGCTTCCACTTGAAGAACAGATAAGGCCCGATTGCCGCGAACACCATCGCGAGCAGCGCCAACGGATAACCAAAGTGATGATCCAGTTCAGGCATGAACTTGAAATTCATGCCGTAAATAGACGCTATCAACGTCGGCGGCATCAGCACAACCGCCATTACCGAGAACAGCTTGATGATATTGTTCTGTTCGAGGTTGACGACGCCGAGCATAGCGTCGAGCACGAAGGTAATCTTGTTCGACAGATATGAGGCGTGATCGGTCAGCGAAGACACGTCGCGCTGGAGGGTTTTGAACTGCGCCTTTTGCTCCTTGCTCCAGCGCCCGGCATCGGTTTCGACCGTGACGAAGGAGATCAGCCGGCCGATTGAGACGAGGCTCTCGCGGACTTTCGAAGTCAAATCGCCCTTCTTGCCGATGGTGAGCAGTATTTGCGAGTAGGACCGCGCATGGCCACGCTCGGCCGATGGCTCGAAAATCTGCGAAGATACCGCGTCCACATCCGCGCCGGCACGCTCCAGAATGTCGGCGCAGCGATCGATCACACCATCGAGCAATTCCAGAAGAATGCCGTCGCCGGTGATGCTCGGCGAGCAGGTGCGCGCGAGCTTCGCCGCGATTAGTGCGAAAGGTTTAGGCTCATCGTAACGCACTGTGACGAGGCGATGGTCGGTCAGGATGAACGTCACCGGCGTGGTGCGCGGGTTGCCCGAGTCCGTCGCGCACATCAATGTCGCGGTCATATAGCGCGCATTGTTTTCGATATAGAGGCGGCTGGAAATTTCGATTTCCTGCATGTCTTCGCGAGTTGGAATTTCGATCCCGACCAGCTTTTCTACGGCCTTGTCCTCGCCGGGCGACGGCGTCTTCAGATCGATCCAGATCGCGTCCGGCGGCAGCGCGTCGACCTCGATATTATCGATTTTCTTCAGTGCGGACGCGGTGGGGACGAAGACCGACAACATAGGCGACTCCCGGAATTTCTTTTGCGAACAACGTGTCGTCCATCCACGCTCAAAGCGCAATCGCCCCGATTCGCGCAAGCCCTTCGGCGCGGACCGCGACATTCAACTGTCATACAGACCACGCCGCCCGGACCGCAGGATACGTCGCACCTGCGTGAACCGCCGGTTTCGAGCCTGTCCGCATGAGGGGGGCTTGGACCTGCGGCGTCAAAGCCACAGGTCCGAGATGGCGTGCCGAGATCACTAGAGAATGACTGGAATAGCCGCCCGATGTGAGGTTTATGGACTGGCGCTGCACAGAAGTTCGGAATAAAATCCATGTGACCGAGTGACGCGCCATGCACACGGACTGGAAGCTCTCGATGACGTCTTTTACCTCACGCCTTGCCACGACGCTGACCGTTCTGGCTGCCGGGTTCGCCCTCGCTGGCTGTATGCAAACGACCTACGAGACCGCCTCGGACACCTCCCTGAAGCCGCGGGACAAGGAGCTGCTTGCCAAGGTCAGCTATGACAAGGTGCCGGTCTCCGCGCCTTTCCGCCGGGCCATCGTTACCTATCACCGCAAGGAAACACCGGGATCGATCATGGTCGATTCCGACAACCACTATCTTTATTACGTTCTCGATGGCGGCAAGGCGATCCGCTACGGAATCACGGTCGGCGAAGAAGCGATGGCGTGGTCAGGCATCGCCAAGGTCGGCGCGATGAACGAGTGGCCCGATTGGCACCCAACAAAGAGCGAGATTTCGCGGCTCGGAGTGCCGACCTTCGTGAAAGGCGGCCCGGATAATCCAATGGGCTCGCGGGCGATCTATCTCTACTCCGGCGGCAAGGACACGCTGTTTCGCATTCACGGCACCAACCAGCCGGAATACATCGGCGCATCGATCTCCTCGGGCTGCATCCGCATGACCAACGAAGACGTGATCGATCTCTACAACCGGGTCAAAATGGGAACCGTGGTTGTGGTGCTCGATCCCAAGCAAGGCGATTCGCCCTACAACTCAAAAATGGCGCTCCAGGGCGGCGGCTCCGGCCCGTTCTGACAGCCATAAATCCCGCCTCTGCCAAGCATTTGAGCACCAAGTGGTTTATTCGCCCCGGATCGTGCGGCGCAAATGCCACAGGTAGCGTGCTGCATGGCAAAAGCAGTGCGGAAGCGCTGGAAAAACGACCCGTTTCAGCGCAAATAAGGGGTAACGAAATCGGAAGCATCTTCCGGCTAGTTTTGGTGTGAAGACACGCCCAGCACCCTATTGGAACTTCGGAATGTCCTCGTTCGGCTCAAGAATTATCGTTCTCCTCGCAGGTCTTTCGCTCGCCGGCTGTATGCAGGCGACCTCGACGACCTATGAGAAGTCGTCGGAAGCCACCCTGAAGCCGCGCGACAAGGAGCTGCTGGCGAAAGCTCGGTACGATAAGGTCGAGGTTGCGGCGCCGTTCCGGCGCGCGATCGTGAATTATCACCGCAAGGAAACGCCGGGCTCCATCGTTGTCGATTCCGACAACCACTACCTCTATTACGTCATGGAAAACGGTAAGGCGATCCGCTACGGCATCACCGTCGGCGAAGAGGCGCTCGCGTTCTCCGGCATCGCTCGCGTCGGCAATATGCAGGAATGGCCGAAGTGGACTCCGACCGCGGACATTCACAAGCGCATCGAAGGCCTGCCGCAATCCGTGCCAGGTGGCCCGGACAATCCGCTCGGCGCACGCGCGCTCTATCTCTATCAGGGCAATAAGGACACGCTGTTCCGCATTCACGGCACCAACCAGCCGGAATATATCGGCGCGTCGATTTCCTCAGGCTGCATCCGCATGACCAACGAGGACGTGATCGATCTCTACAGCCGCGCCAAGCAAGGCACGGTCGTGGTTGTGCTCGATCCGAAGCAAGGCGACTCGCCCTACAACTCCAAGATGGCGCTGCAAGGCATGGGCGGCGGCACGGGCTCATACTGAACCTTCGCCTCGTTCAACCCAGATCAAAAGCGCCGGCCAGTCCGGCGCTTTTTTATTGAGGAGTGGTCCGGCGAGATGCGCTGGGTCGCAGCCCCGCTTACATCGCGGGCCGGTCGCCCTTCCGCGTTGCAATCGCCTGCTGCGCATCCTCAGCGAGTTACTCGGATTTCCCAGAGTTGATCCCGAGCTTGGCCCTCTCCTCTTCGGTGAGGCGCGGAGGCGCCTCTTCCGGCCGTTCAACCGGCATCAGCGGCGCGACCGCCGGCAGCGGGTCATAAACGCCCCACTGACAGAGTTTGTAGTTGTTCCGCCGCTGGGCGAGGTCGAGATGGATGTGGTCCTCGTGGTACCAGTCAGAGCCCGGGCCAAGCACGGTCATGAACCGTGTACAGACGGAAGCCAGCACCTTTTCGCGGGTTTCGCGCGGCACGGAGCGATCAGTCAGCGACAGTGCATTGCCATTGGCGAATTTCAGGCCACGCACATCCAGTGCGTTGGCAAGTCCGTGCTCGGAGAGTTTAGCGCCCTTGACGCGGTTGCGGCCGCGGCACTCGAACGAATCGAAGTTATCGAGCTCGCTGATCGTGGTGCCGAGCGTCGCCGCCAACGGTGCCATATCGGTTCGAATCCAGTCGGCGACCGCGGTCGCCATCGTGCAGCGTAGGATCGCGGCAGGCTTCACAGCCACCCGCTGGGTCGGTGACAGCACGATCGCCTCCAGCCGGACGAGATCCTCGCCGCCGCATCCACCTGGCCCTTTAATGGCGGGGATTGAGGGCGCGATCGCGATGCTTTCGGTCAATGCCTGCCGGCATGCTGAAAGTTCGGGCGGTCTGATTTCCTCAGGCTGCCGGGAGGCCGATCCTCGATCGGCGGCACCGCCCGGCTCCTGCTGCGTCCCGCCGATGGCCGGTGCTTCAGCCGGCCGTGGCCGCGGCAGCGGCACGTTGGCGCTTGCCTCCCCCGACACGGCAAGGGTAAGGACCAGCGCAACCGCCGCAATCACGGGCACGGACGGCCGACGGGTGGCATGCCAGCCAGAAGGCCATTTGCGGCCCGCGTTGTCCGCGCTAAAGTTCATTCAGACCCCTTCGGGGAGCTACAATCACCAAACAAAAAGACCGCCTTCAGGAGGAGATACCGGATGCTTGGATTGATGCAAAATTGGCCCTTGTTGTGTCATCGGATTATCGATCACGCAGCGGCGATTCACGGCAAGCAGGAAGTCGTGACACGATCGGTCGAGGGGCCTATCCATCGCACAAACTACGCCGAAATTCGCGGACGCGCGCTGAAGGTCGGCCAGCAGCTCGACAAGCACGGCATCAAGCTCGGCGACCGCGTCGCCACCATCGCGTGGAACACCTGGCGTCATCTCGAAGCATGGTACGGCATCATGGGCATCGGCGCCATTTGCCATACCGTGAACCCGCGCCTGTTCCCGGACCAGATCGTCTGGATCGTCAATCATGCGCAAGACCGCATCCTGATGACGGATCTCACCTTCGTTCCGCTGCTGGAAAAGATCGCCGACAAGATGCCGTCCGTCGAACGCTTCATCGTGTTCACGGACAAGGCTCATATGCCGCAGACCACGCTGAAGAACGTGATCTGTTACGAAGACTGGATCGCGGAAGCCGACGGCAATTTCCAGTGGAAGGAGTTCGACGAGAACACCGCTGCTGCGATGTGCTACACATCGGGCACCACGGGCGATCCGAAGGGCGTGCTTTATTCGCACCGCTCGAACGTTCTTCACGCACTGATGGCCAACAACACCGACGCACTGGGTACCCGCGCCAGTGACACTATGCTGCCGGTCGTACCGTTGTTCCACGCCAACAGCTGGGGCATCGCGTTCTCGGCGCCGACCATGGGTACTAAACTGGTGATGCCCGGCGCCAAGCTCGACGGCGCATCGGTCTACGAACTGCTTTCCACCGAGAAGGTCACCTACACCGCGGGCGTGCCGACGGTGTGGCTAATGCTGCTTCAGCACATGGCCGCCGAGAAAAAGGCACTGCCCGATCTCAAGGTCGTTATCTGCGGCGGCTCTGCGATGCCTCGCTCGATGATCA
>CALRLJ020000092.1:0-10408 GCA_943368635.1 Sediminibacterium ginsengisoli
GAGGTTCACGATGGACGCGAAGACGAACATCAAGGCGCGACTTCCAAGCCGTCACGTGACGGAAGGTCCGGCGCGCGCGCCCCATCGGTCCTACCTCTATGCCATGGGCCTCACCACCGAGCAGATCCACCAGCCGTTCGTCGGCGTGGCGTCGTGCTGGAACGAGGCGGCTCCCTGCAATATTTCCCTGATGCGTCAGGCACAGGCCGCCAAAAAGGGCGTCGCCGCCGCCAACGGCACCCCGCGCGAGTTCTGCACCATCACCGTCACCGACGGCATCGCCATGGGCCACGAGGGGATGCGTTCGTCGCTCCCGTCGCGCGAAACCATCGCAGATTCGGTGGAATTGACCGTGCGCGGTCATGCCTATGATGCCCTGATCGGGCTTGCGGGCTGCGACAAGTCGTTGCCCGGCATGATGATGGCGATGCTGCGCCTCAATGTGCCGTCAATTTTCATCTATGGCGGCTCGATCCTGCCCGGCAATTTCCGCGGCCAGCAGGTCACCGTTCAGGACATGTTCGAGGCGGTCGGCAAGCACTCCGTTGGAGAGATGTCAGACGAGGATCTCGACGAAATCGAGCGCGTGGCGTGCCCGTCGGCGGGTGCCTGCGGTGCCCAGTTCACTGCCAACACCATGGCGACCGTGTCCGAGGCAATCGGTCTTGCGCTGCCGTATTCGGCAGGCGCGCCTGCGCCTTACGAAATCCGCGATGCGTTCTGCATGGCGGCGGGCGAGAAGATCATGGAATTAATCGCGCTGAACATTCGTCCGCGCGACATCGTCACTCGTAAGGCCTTGGAAAATGCGGCGGCCGTGGTGGCGGCATCGGGCGGCTCGACCAATGCTGCGCTGCATCTGCCTGCCATGGCGCACGAATGCGGAATTGAATTCGACCTTTTTGACGTGGCCGAAATCTTCAAAAAGACACCGTATATCGCGGATTTGAAGCCGGGCGGTCGTTATGTCGCCAAAGATATGTTCGAAGCAGGTGGCATACCGCTTCTGATGAAAACGCTGCTGGATAACGGTTACTTGCACGGCGACTGCATGACGGTCACTGGACGCACGATTGCTGAAAATCTCAAGAGCGTGAAATGGAATCCTCATCAGGACGTGGTGCGCTCCGCCGATAACCCGATCACCGTGACTGGTGGCGTCGTCGGCATGAAGGGAAATCTCGCACCCGATGGTGCGATCGTGAAAGTCGCTGGAATGTCGGTGTTGAAGTTCACAGGGCCCGCGCGCTGCTTCGATTGCGAAGAAGATGCGTTCGAGTGCGTGAACACGAAGACCTACAAGGAAGGCGAGGTTCTCGTGATCCGCTACGAAGGCCCCAAGGGCGGCCCCGGCATGCGCGAAATGCTCCAGACCACGGCGGCTCTCACCGGGCAGGGCATGGGCGGCAAGGTGGCCCTCATCACGGACGGACGCTTTTCGGGAGCCACCCGCGGCTTCTGCGTCGGCCATGTGGGGCCGGAGGCTGCCGTCGGCGGCCCGATCGGTCTCATCAAGGATGGCGACATCATCGAACTCGACGCGGTCAACGGCACCCTCAGCGTCAAGCTGACCGATGCCGAACTGGCCGAGCGCAGGAAGGCCTGGAAACCGCGCGACACCAAGGTCGGCTCCGGTGTGCTCTGGAAATATGCCCAGCAGGTTGGCCCGGCGGTCAAAGGCGCTGTGACCCATCCCGGCGGGTCGGCTGAGAAAGCGTGTTATGCGGACATCTGAGCGCATAGACATCAGGAAGAATTTGGGCATTGCCGCAGTTCTGACCTTCGCGGTTTTCGCGATGCGTCCGGCTGTCGCCTTCGAAGGCACGGCGCCGGGCAATCAGGAAGCTGCATTGCCGATGGTTGCCGCGCCGAGCGGCGTTCCTGTCCTGAAGAAGCCGGTGCCGCCGGCGGACATTCCGCAGCCTGCGAACCTGACAGCCTTGCAATATGCCGCCGAGGGCGGTCATCCGGTGGCGCAGTGGAAACTTGGCCGCATGTACGCCAAGGGCGACGGCGTGGCGCAGGACGATCTGCGTGCCTATGACTATTTCAGCAAGATCGCCAACGCCCATGCGGAAGACAGCCCGACGGCGCCGCAGGCCTCCATCGTCGCCAACGCGTTCGTGGCGCTCGGCCGCTACTACGTCTCCGGCATTCCGAACAGCCGCGTGAAAGCCGATCCGGAGCGGGCGCGGGAAATGTTCTCTTACGCCGCGTCGTACTTCGGCAATGCCGAAGCCCAGTACAATCTGGCGCGGATGTATCTCGACGGCGTCGGCATGCAGCGCGACCCGCGCTACGGCATTCGCTGGCTCGGGCTTGCTGCGCGAAAGGGCCAGCATCAGGCGCAGGCGCTGCTCGGCCAGATGCTGTTCAACGGCAACGGCTCGCAGCGGCAGGCCGCGCGCGGCCTGATGTGGCTGACGCTGGCGCAGGACGGCGCTACGGCTGACGAGACATGGATCAAGGACAGCTACAAGACCGCGCTGGCCAAGGCGTCCGAGGACGACCGTGCGATGGCCTTGCAGATGCTCGAGCGCTGGGTTCAGGGCCGCCGGGATTAACCGGGCAGGGCGTGTAAGCTGAGTGCGGACGTTATCCGCCGGCTTGTGACGCGCCCGTGAAAACCGCCAGTTGAGCTGCGAACGCCCGCTTGAAGGCGGCCCGCGCTTCGCCGCGCGCGACATAGGCGGACAGGTTGGGATAGTCGTCCAGCAGTCCCAATCCCTTCGATCTGAACAGCACGCCCACCATCATCAGATCGCCGGCGCTGAACGCGCCGTCGAGCCATTCGGCATCGCCAAGGCGGCGGGAAAGTTCACCCAGCGGTTTACGGGCGCGCTCCTCGAGCATCGGCAAACGCTGTGCGTACCAGGGCTTGTCGCGCTCAAAGAGCGTCGCCATTCCAAGCTCAACCAGTGGCGGCTCCACCGTGTTCAGCGCGGCAAACATCCATGTGATCGCGCGCGCCATCGCATTCGCATCGTCCGGCAGCAGGCCCGGATGGCGCTCCGCGATATGGAGCACGATGGCTCCGGACTCGAACAGGACGAGATCGCCTTCCTCATAGGTTGGAATCTGCCCGAACGGGTGACGCGCAAGATGCGCCGGCTCCTTCATCTGGCTGAACGAAACAAGGCGAACGTCGTAAGGCTGGCCGACTTCTTCGAGTGCCCAGCGCACGCGCATGTCGCGCGCCAGACCCCGGCCTCGATCGGGAGAGCTTTCGAAGACGGTAAGGGTGGGAGTCATGGGAACGTTCCGGGTCATGCGTGACGCCTTCGCTTGCTAGCGTCGGCGTTTCTCAATCCAAATCCAGATCGATCCACACCGGAACGTGATCGGACGCCTTTTCCCATCCCCTGACATGCTTATCGATGCCGGCATCGACCAGCCGGTCGCTGGCTTGCGGCGACAGCAGCAGGTGGTCGATCCGGATTCCGTTGTTCTTCGGCCATGCCCCGGCCTGATAATCCCAGAACGTGTACTGGCCGGGCTGGTCGTTGACTGCACGGAACGCGTCGGTGAGGCCGAGACTGAGCAGGGTGCGGAAGCGTTCGCGGGTCTTCGGCAGGAACAGCGCGTCACCCGCCCAGGCGGCGGGATTGTAGACATCGGCGTTGGCCGGGATGACGTTGAAGTCGCCTGCCAGTACCAACGGTTGCTCATGCTTCAGGTTCTCTTTCGAATACTCAATAAGCCGTTCCATCCATTTGATTTTGTATGGATATTTCTCCGTTTCCGGCGGGTTTCCATTCGGCAGATACAGGCAGGCAACCCGCACCGGGATCTTGCCCTGCATCACGATGCCTTCAAGGAAGCGGGCGTGGAGATCGTCGTCGTCGCCCTTCAGGCGAGGCGTGGTTTCCTCGAACGGGAGGCGCGACAGCAGCGCCACCCCGTTGAAGGTCTTCTGGCCGTGGGTGACGACGTTGTAGCCCAGCGCCTCGATCGGCTCGCGCGGGAACGCGTCGTCCATGCACTTGATTTCCTGCAGGCAGACGATGTCCGGGGACCGTTCCTTGAGCCAGACCAGCAGGTGGTCCAGTCGCTGGCGGACAGAGTTAACGTTCCAGGTGGCAATCCGCATGTCCGGTTCCGTTAGTCACATGAGCGATATTTCAAAGAATCCGTGGGTATGCCGTACCATGCCAGTGGCGGCTGTGATAAGTCGAATGCAAATAACGCTGGAAAACCAGCACTATGAGGTTGGGGGAACGATGGCCGCCACACGTTGGACAGCCTGCTCCTGTGAGTCGATATGAAAAGTAATTTTATGAAAAGACGTGCCTTGCTCATCGTCGGCGTTCTCGCCGCTGCGGGCGCGATCTATATGACCCGGTCGATGTGGGCTGGCGGTGCCACCACGGCGCAGGCGCCGCCGCGCGCGCGAACCGTGTCGGTCGAAACTGCCAAGGCTGAAAAGAAGCCGGTCCCGATCGCGGTCGATTCCATTGGAACGGTGACGCCGATCTCGAGTGTCGCGCTGAAATCGCGGGTCGAAACCATCATCGTCGGTGTTCACTTCGAAGACGGCGCGCGCGTGAAGGAGGGCGATCTCCTGTTCACGCTGGATGCGCGCCAGATCGATGCGCAGATTGCGCAAGCCGAAGGCAATCTGGCCCGCGACCGCACGCAACTCGCCGCCGCCGAACGCGATTTGAAACGCTACACCGAACTGATCGGGAAGGGCGCGACGACGCAGGTCAACGTCGACAATGCGAAAACGGCGTCCGACAATGCCGCAGCCACAATTCAGGCAGATGCGGCGCTGCTCGATAACCTGAAGGTGCAGAAGAGCTTCACCCTGATTAAAGCGCCGATCAGCGGCCGCATCAGTGCGGCTTCCGTCAAGGTCGGAAACTTCGTCCGTCCGGCGGATACGGCGCCTTTGGCAGTCATCAACCAGATGGCGCCGGTCTATGTGACGTTCGCAATCCCCCAACGCGTCCTCAGCGATCTGCGCGACGCGATGAAGACGGATCAATCGTCGGTGGTGGCGACGATTCCCGGCAGCGGGAAATCGGAAAGCGGCAGCATCGCGATGGTCGAAAACACGGTCGATCCCACCACCGGAATGGCGACCGTGCGCGGCATCATGAACAACGCGAATGAATTTCTGTGGCCGGGCATTCTAGTGAACACCAAGCTCACCGTACGCACCGAGGAAGCTGTCGTGGTGCCGTCTGTCGGCGTCCAGCGCAGCCAGACCGGCAACTTCGTGTTCGTGGTCAAGGACGGCAAGGCGCAGGTGCAGCCTGTCACGGTGGGCCGCACCTATGAAGGCATCTCCGTCATCGAAAGCGGTCTCGACGGCGGCGAAAGCATCGTCGTCGATGGGCAATTGCTGCTGTCGAACGGGACCGCGGTTGAGACACGTACCGCCAAAGCCGGAGCTTAAATAGATGAACCTGTCGGAGCTTTGCATCCGCAGACCGGTGATGACGACGCTGATGACGGCGTCGATCATCGCATTCGGCGTGTTCGGATTCCGGCTGCTGCCGGTCTCCGCGCTTCCCAAAGTGGATTTTCCGACTATCGCCGTGACGGCGACCTTGCCCGGCGCCAGCGCGGACACCATGGCGGCCTCCGTGGCGGGTCCGATCGAGCGGCAGCTTTCGACCGTCGCGGGCATTTCCTCGATGTCGTCGAGTTCCTCGCAAGGCACGACCACCATCACCATCCAGTTCGATCTCAATCGTAACATCGACGGTGCAGCCCTCGATGTGCAGACCGCGCTGACGGTTGCGCAGCGCCGCCTGCCGGTGGAGATGATTATCCCACCGACATTCCGCAAAGTGAATCCGGCCGAATTTCCAATCCTGTTCCTGACGTTAAATTCGGAGACGTTGCCGCTCTCCACCGTCAACGAGTACGGCGACATCACCGTCGGCCAGACACTGTCGCAAATTCCGGGCGTCGCGCAGGTGCTGATCTACGGCGCGCAAAAGTTCGCCATCCGTGTGCAGGCCGACCCGGAAGCGGCCGCCGCACGCGGGCTGTCGCTGGAAGACATTCGCGCGGCCGTGTCGCGCGCCAACTCATCGACGCCGGTGGGTACGCTTAACGGTCCCAAGCAGGACATCGCGCTGCAGGCGTCGGCCCAGCTCAACAAAGCTGTCGACTACCGGCATGTCGTCGTTGCATGGCGCAACGGCTCGCCGGTCAAGCTCGATGAGGTCGCGCGGATCTACGACAGCGTCGAGAACGACAAAATCGCGACCTGGTTCAACGGACGGCGTGCAATCGTGCTCGCGATCCAGAAGCAGCCCGACGCCAACACGGTTGCGGTGGTGGATGCGGTGAGGGCGAAACTGCCGTCGCTGCGCGCGCAGGTTCCGCCGTCGGTCACCATGGAGGTGATGTTCGACCGCTCCGTCTCGGTGCGGGAATCGGTTTCGGACGTCGAGGAGACCTTGCTGATCGCGGTCGGTCTGGTGATCGTTGTGATCTTCCTGTTCCTGCGCTCGGCGTCGGCGACGTTCATTCCGGCGCTTGCGGTTCCGATCTCGCTGTTCGGTACCTGTGCCGTAATGTACGTGCTGGACTACTCGATCAACAACATGACGCTGCTGGCGCTGACGCTATCCGTCGGTTTCGTGGTCGATGACGCCATTGTCATGCTCGAAAACATCGTGCGTTACATCGAGCAGGGCATGAAACCCTACGAGGCGGCGCTGAAAGGCGCGCGCGAAATCGGCTTCACGATTCTGTCGATCACATTCTCGCTGATTGCCGTGTTCATTCCGGTGCTGCTGATGGGCGGCATTGTCGGCCGCGTATTCCGCGAGTTCGCGGTCACGATTTCCGTCGCCATCATCGTCTCTGGATTCGTGTCTCTGACGCTGACGCCGATGCTCTGCGCCCGCGTGCTCAAGGCGCACGATCCGC
This sequence comes from Sediminibacterium ginsengisoli, assembly GCA_943368635.1. Lineage (GTDB taxonomy): Bacteria > Pseudomonadota > Alphaproteobacteria > Rhizobiales > Xanthobacteraceae > Afipia. The sequence goes on from CALRLJ020000092.1 coordinate 6,892, forward strand.
ATCACCAGCCGAACTTCGTGCTGCGCGGGTTTGAGCGCCTGTTCAACGGGATGCTGAACGCCTACGAATGGCTGCTCGACCGCGTTCTGGCCTACAAGTCCGCGATGCTGATCTTCACGCTGGCGACGCTCGGCGCGACTGTCTGGCTCTACGTCGTCGTGCCGAAGGGATTTTTCCCGCAGGAGGACACGGGCTTCCTCGTCGGCATCACGGAAGCCGCGACGGACACGTCGTTCACGGCGATGACCGAACGGCAGAAGGTGCTGGCCGATGCCTTGCGCACCGATCCGGCGGTCGAATTCGTCAACAGCACCATTGGATCGGGCGGCCCGAATGCCACCGCGAACTACGGCCGGCTGTTTATCGGGCTGAAACCGAAGGACCAGCGCGACCCGGTGCAGACCGTGGTTGCGCGCTTCCGGCGGCAGGCCCTGGAAGTGCCGGGGCTGCAGGCGTTCTTCCAGAGTATCCAGAACCTCAACATCGGCGGCCGTGCCGCCAAGAGCCAGTATCAGTACGCGCTGCAAAGCGGCGATACGGACTCGCTCTATCGCGTTGCGCCGGAGATGCGCGACAAGATCGCCAAGGTGCCGGGGCTGCTCGATGTCACCACCGATCTCTACATCAAGAATCCGCAACTGACGGTCGAGATCGACCGTGAGAAGGCGGCGGTTTACGGCGTCACCGCCGATCAGATCCGCAACCAGCTGTTCAACGCTTACGGCGCGCGGCAGGTCGGCACGATCTACATGCCCTCGAACGATTATCAGATCATTCTGGAAGCGCAGCCGAAGTTCCGCGTCGATCCGACCGATCTGTCCAAGCTCTACGTGAAGACCACGAATAACCAGACGATCCCACTCGAAGCCGTGGCCAAGATGGTGCCGACGGTCGGGCCGCTGCAAATCAATCATCAAGGGCAGCAGCCTGCGGTGACGATCTCGTTCAACCTCCAGCCGGGAACGTCGCTCGGTTACGCGGTCGACAAGATCACCCAGATCGAACAGGATTCGAACCTGCCGGCGACCATTGCCACCGGCTTCTCAGGCACGGCGCAGGTGTTCCAGGATTCGCTGCGCGGGCAGGGTGTGCTGATTCTCGCCGCGGTGTTCGCCGCCTTCGTCATTCTCGGCATTCTTTACGAAAGCTTCATCCATCCGATCACGATCATCTCCGGCCTGCCGTCGGCGGGCATCGGCGCGATTCTGACGCTGATGCTGTTCAAGATGGAATTGTCGGTGATCGCCATGATCGGCATCGTCATGCTGGTCGGCATCGTCAAGAAGAACGCCATCATGATGGTCGACTTCGCTATCGAACGCCGCGCTCACGGGTTGAGCGCCGAACACGCCATTCGCGAAGCGGCGCTGTTGCGGTTCCGCCCGATCATGATGACCACGTTCGCTGCGATCTTCGGCACGCTGCCGATTGCGCTGGGCGCAGGTGCAGGTGCCGAGCTGCGTCAGCCGCTGGGTGTGGCCGTGGTCGGCGGCCTGATGGTGTCGCAACTGTTGACGCTGTTCATCACGCCGGTGATCTACATCTACCTCGACCGCATCGACCGCCGCCTCAAGCGCCGTCTCGATCCGACGCTGGTGGAGACGCCGGAGATCGCGCCGCCGCGCGTCGCAGCAGCCGAGTAAAATCCCGATGCACATCAGTTGCGCGATTTCACGGTGGCGTTTCGCAATCGCCGCTATGGCGTTGTTGATCGCGGCACCGGTCAGCGCTGCTGAGGAGCCGATCGAAATCTTCGACGCGCACCTGCATTACAACTGGGAGCCGACGCCGTTCTACCAGCCCGACGAAGTGCTCGCGCTGTTCAAGAAGCACCGCGTCACCGGCATTCTGGCCACCAGCCGTCCCAACACCGGCACCCACGTGCTGATGGATGCGAAGAAGGACGGCAAGGCGGGCGGCTTGTGGGTGGTTCCGTTCATCCGTCCGTATCGTATTCGTCCCGACATCCAGACCTGGTTCAACGATCCGACGATTTTCGATCTGGTGCAGGACGAGTTCAAGCGCGGCTATTATCGCGGCATCGGTGAGTTTCATCTGTCGGGGAAAGCCGCCGCCACCGAGTGGGTCAAGAAGGCGGTGGACTTCGCGGTTGTCAACGATCTCTACCTCCACGCCCATGCCGACGATGAGGCGGTCGAGATTCTGATGCGCCATAACGGGCGCGCGAAAATCATCTGGGCGCATACCGGCTTTAGTCTTGCGCCGAGCCGCGTCGCGTCGATGCTGGCGACCTATCCGCAGCTATGGGGTGAGTTGTCCTATCGCAGCGGCATCACCGGCGGACGCGGCGAACTCACGCCGGAATGGCGCGCGCTGTTCGAAAAATATCCGGACCGCTTTCTGCTGGGATCGGACACATGGATCAGCGAACGCTGGTCGAGCTACGGTGCGATCATGGCCGAGTATCGCGGCTGGCTGAAACAATTGCCGTTGCCGATTGCCAAACAGATCGCGCACGGCAACGCGCAGCGATTGTTCGCCGCCAAATAACTCGTTTCAATAACGCTCAGATCGAGAAGCTTGTCCCGCAGCCGCAGGAGGCGGTGGCGTTCGGATTGACCACGCGAAACGACGCGCCGATCAGGTCATCGACGAAATCGACTTCCGATCCGGCGAGGAACGGCACCGACGACGGATCGACCAGCACCACGGCGCTGTCGCGTTCGATCACCAGATCGTCATCGGCCTTCGCGCGCTCGACATCGAACTTGTACTGGAAGCCGGAGCAGCCGCCACCCTCGACGCTGATGCGCAGCATCGCGCCGTCGCCTTCCGATTTCAGGATGGCGCCGATTCGCTTCGCAGCCCGCTCCGAAATTGTGACATTGGTCGGTGCAGCGAGTTCGGTGGCGGTCATAATAAGTCTCCGAAAACGGGTCTGTTTGAACATGCCCGTGTGTCATAGTTAAGTGCGGTAACGCCAAGAATCAAACATCGAAAGTAGAATAATTCGTATGTCGGTTGGAATGGCTGCCCCTCACGTGGTCTATGGCTGCGACCCGGATCAAAGCCGGGGGCGACGGTTCATCGAGCCGCCGAGCCTGCGGCGCAGCGCCTTCCGCCGCGATTGCGACCGGGTGATCCATTCCAACGCGTTCCGGCGCCTCAAGCACAAAACCCAGGTTTTCGTGTTCCACGAAGGCGACCACTACCGGACCCGCCTGACCCATACGCTGGAAGTGGCGCAGATCGCTCGCGCGCTGGCCCGGCAGCTTGGGCTCGATGAGGATCTCACCGAAACACTGGCGCTGGCCCATGACCTCGGCCATCCGCCGTTCGGTCATGCCGGCGAGCGGGCGCTCGATGCGTGCCTGAAGGCGCATGGCGGGTTCGACCACAATGCGCAAAGCCTGCGCGTGGTGACGCTCTTGGAGCGGCGCTATCCGGAGTTCGACGGGCTGAACCTGACGTGGGAGTCGCTGGAGGGCATCGTCAAGCACAACGGACCGCTCACCGACCGCGACGGCAAGGCTGTCGGGCGCTATCTGAAGCACGG
>CALRLJ020000093.1:0-10367 GCA_943368635.1 Sediminibacterium ginsengisoli
CACAAGATGATCGAGCAAAGCGACCGATGCGGCAGCGGTTTCGGCTGAACGCTCCAGTTTCTCCGCCCGCTGAACAAAGAACAGCCGGATGCCGTGAGTGAACTCCACCGACGCGCGCGTCCGTTTCCACGTCAGCGTGCGGCCCGATGCGAGATCCTTGCTCGTCCCGTCGCTAATATCTTCGGGCGCGAGGCCAAGCCGCGTGAGGCGATGATGCGTCATTGGGATGTCGTCGACGCTGAAAGCCAGACTCGCAAGACCCTCGCCTTGCTTGTCGAGCGCCGCGCGCACGCGATCCGCCGCTTCACCTTCACCGACGGGCGCCATCAGTTCGAGCGAGGTGTTGTCCACCGCGAAGATCGCGGTGGCTGCACCGTTGCTTTGCGCGCGCCACGCGGGCGCGCGGCCAAGCAGGGTCTGGTAGCCCGCAACGGCGGCGTCGATGTCGCGAACCAGAACGACGGCGTGGTCAAGTCCAGTAATCATGATGATGACGAAGCTCACATGTGGAGCCGCACCTAATCATGCCGCGAGGTGCAATGCAGCCCCTTTGCAGCCGCGCATGCCACCCTTGAGTTTCATCTTGCGGAATACCGGCTTAACGATCCTGACGGCAACGCCATTCGCGTTTGCCCTTCTTCCTGATGCGCTCATCGGCGCGGCAGTTTTCGGTCAGATCTAAATCCAGAAACGTGCGCGGCCTGACGTCGAGATGGATAGTGGAGTTGAGGTTTACATGGGGCCGCATCGGGATGTGCGTGCCGGGGTTGATGTTGAGATTATTTGCGAGCGCCACGGCGGGAGCTAGCGACGCGATCAGCACACCCGCAACTGCGGCGTCGATGCGAAATCTTCCGGCCATAACGACGCTCTCCCTGAAATAGTGCATTGCGGCAATGACCTATTGGTCGCGTTTGATCGCAAACAGGTTCAGGACGGGGCGGAAGATGTCCCCCGTCATGATCTACGGGCTTGCCCGATCAGCCCATTTTCGCATGGAAATATCCGTTCAAGGCGTCCATAACCCCCGCATGGAAATTATCACGACCTCTGACGAACTCGCCGCAGTTTGTAATCGCCTCGCCAAACACCCCGTCATCACTGTCGATACCGAGTTTTTGCGCGAGACCACCTATTATCCCCTGCTCTGCGTCGTTCAATTGGCCAGCGCGGACGAAGCCGTCGTGATCGACTCGCTTGCAGAGGGCATCGACCTCAAGCCATTCTTCGACCTGATGGCCAATGAAGCCGTGTTGAAGGTGTTCCACGCCGCGCGGCAGGACATCGAGATCATCTTTCACCGTGCCGGCATCATTCCGCATCCCGTATTCGATACTCAGGTCGCGGCCATGGTTCTCGGCTATGGCGATTCCATTGCCTACGATCAGCTCGTCGAACGCATCACCGGCACGCGGCTCGACAAGACACATCGTTTCACGGACTGGTCGCGACGCCCGCTCACAGATGAGCAGACGACTTATGCCGTCGCCGACGTCACCCATCTGCGCGATGTGTTCGCAGCGCTCGACGCCGACCTCAAGAAGCGCGGCCGCAGCGACTGGGTCAGCGAGGAAATGGAAATCCTCACCTCGCCAAAAACCTACGACTTCCATCCCGAACGTGCGTGGGAACGGCTCAAGACCCGCGTGCGCAAGCCGAAAGAACTCGCTGTGCTGATGGAAGTCGCGGCCTGGCGCGAACAGGAAGCGCAAAGCCGCGACGTGCCGCGCTCGCGCGTGCTGAAGGACGACACCATCGGCGATATTGCGACCCAGGCGCCAACCAGCCTGGAGCGGCTGGCCGGCCTGCGGTCGCTGCCCAAGGGCTTCGACAAATCGAAATGGGGACAGGACATTGTCGCCGCGGTGAAGCGCGGCGTCGCCCGCGACCTCACAACATTGCCCAAGCTCGACAAGCCGCGCGGCAATACCAACGGCGGCGCAACGGTCGAGTTGCTCAAGGTTCTGCTACGGATGACATCTGAACGGCATGCGGTTGCCAGCAAGGTGATAGCGACTGTAGACGATCTCGAACAGATTGCTGCCGACGACAATGCCGATGTCGGCGCCTTGCATGGCTGGCGCCGCGAATTGTTCGGCGAGGCAGCTTTGGCCCTCAAGAAGGGCCGCCTTGCGCTGGCTATCGAAAAGGGCCGCGTGGTGCGGGTCGATCGGGAGTAAGTTACAGCATCGGACCGGGCGCCAATTCGGTACGATTGACGTTCAGCTTCGCAAAACGGCTTCGATATTCCGCGGGCGTCATACCGGTATGCCGCTTGAACAGGCTCCGGAAGAAGGCGGCGTCTTCGTAACCAATCTTCGAGCTGACGACCTGGATCGATGTGGCGCCCTGTTCCAGCAGTTCCTTGGCAGCCGATATCCGCAGCATTTGAATATACGCGCCCGGCAAACGTCCCGTCGCGGCCTTGAACCTGCGAATGAAGTTGCGCGATCCCATCCCGACCTGCTCCGCCAAAGCGTCCATCGACACGTCGCCTGCAAAATGCTGTTGCAGATATTCCTCTGCCGTTCTGATCTTCTGGTCGGAATGCGGGGGTGACAGCGCCACGACCGCATAGCCGGACTGCTTCCGGCGCGGCATGCTGACGAGCAGAGACTTCGCACACTTCAGGGCAATCTCGTGCCCGCAGAACTTCTCGACCAGGTACAAGCTGAGATCGATCGAGGCGTAGATGCCGCCGCTGCAAAGCATCTGTCCGTCTTCGGTCACGAACTGCTCGGGCCGCCAGCGAACCTTGGGATACTTCTCGCGCAAAATATCGGCCAGCGCCCAATGGGTCGTCGCCTCGCGGCCATCGAGCAACCCGGTTTCTGCAAGAAACGCAACACCCGAGCAGACACCTGCGATATATGCGCCCCTGGAATGCCATTCCCTCAACCACGGCAACAAAACCGTGTTGCGCGTTATCAATCCGATCACGTCCCAGCCGGATGCGGGAAGAATGATGATGTCGGTGTGCTCAATGTCGTTGATCGCGCATTCCGGCATGAGGCCGAGCGAACAAAGGCTGGTCACCTTCTCCCCGTCGATCGATGCAACGCGTACCCGGAAACGCGGACGCTGCGCTTCGCCATGAAGCCAGTTCCAGAGAAAACCCGCCGAATGAAAGACTTCGATCGGCCCGATCGCGGTGGATGCATAACCGGCTTCAAGCAGAACCACGGTGACATTCAACACACCATCGGTCGACATCGCCGGCATGATCAACTGCGATCCGGATTGCCTTGGACTTGGGAACTCCGCACGCTTGCTCATGCTTCCTTCCTTGTCTGTCTTCCATCGCTGCTCGCCGCAACCGGCGCCGCCGACGTATCAGAGGCGGCGCCTGTCGCGATTACATCGCAGTCATCGGGTCAATGATGGTGCGCACCTCAGTCACCTTGTTCGCCGGAAAGCCGCTCAGTCGCGCATGCTCCTGAACCGACTCCGCATTGTCGGCGAGGTAGATACAGAAGGTCTTGTCGTCCACCACATAAGAGTGCTGCCACTGAACTTTTCCGGAGAGCTTTTCCAACGCTCCGTTGGAAACGGTGGCTGCCTCCTTGAGCTGACCGGCATTCATGCTGCCGACACCCGGCAGGTCACGTTCAATAACGTAGCGCTTCATGGTCGTTCTCCTTGTTGACGTAAGGAGAGCTTAAGTCGTCGAAATTCTTCGTCTCGAACAGATGGCGTTTATGACAATGTACAGGGGTGAATATGACACAGCCTCGGGGAGCAAAATAGCGGGTAATCGCTGCCCCCGCGCCCTTTCGGAAAAGCGCGTCCAGCGTGTCTTGCGACAAAAAGTGTTTTAGCGCGTCTTGCGACGAAAGCGCTTTAGCGCGTCTTTCTAAACGTCAGATTGATGCGCTGGGCACCGAGCAGCGGATGCTCGCCGTCCGCAAGCGGCATCACGCCGTGAAAGGCCAGCCGCGCCGGACCGCCCCACGCCACCACATCGCCGTGCGTCAACCGATAGCGCACCGTCTTGTCGGTTCGATTGAGACCGCCGAACAGGAATGTCGCCGGTAGACCCAGCGACACCGATACAATCGGCGCGTTGAAATCAAGCTCGTCCTTGTCCTGATGCAGCGAGAGCTTCGCGCCCGGCTCGTAGCGATTGATCAAACAGGCATCGGGGTGAAAGTCCGCGAAGCCCGCTTTCGCTGCCGCCTGCTCGGCGATCTGTGCAAACGCCGCCGGCATCTGCGGCCACGGCTTGCTGCTTTCGGGATCGATCGGATCGTAGCGATAGCCGGTGCGGTCGCTGACCCATCCCACCCTGCCGCAATTGGTCATCGCCACCGACATGCGGTGACCTCCGGGCGTAATCAAATGCCGGAACGGCGCGTGCGCGATGATCGCCTTTACAGCATCGATCAGCACCGCTTCCAGCGGCCGCGCGAACCCTGAGAGCAGCATGGCACCCGGCGCGAGCTGTATGTCGCGCGTTTCCGCGAGATCGCCGTCGAACAGGTCGCGCATCGTCGATTCCGTTGTGAACGGCACGCATCGCCGCGTCCGCTTTTACGCAACTTGAACCGATTCACAGCGTCGGCACCACCCGGTTTCCGGAAATACCAAACCGCAAAAAACAAGCCGGGCGGAAGCTTGCACTTCCGCCCGGCGGTCACTTGAACCAAAAGGGGTAACTCATGATCCAAGATTTCTTGGCCCAAACTATCCTGGATAGCCCGGCCCCGAGACTCTTAAGCCGCCGCCTTCTTCGCGCCGGTCGGGACTTCCGAGATCGTCTTCAGGATCTGCGAAGCGATCTGGTAGGGGTCGCCCTGCGAGTTCGGGCGGCGATCTTCCAGATAGCCCTTGTACTCATTGTTGACGAACGAATGCGGCACGCGGATCGATGCGCCGCGATCGGCAATGCCGTAGCTGAACTTGTTCCACGGCGCGGTTTCGTGCTTGCCGGTCAGGCGCTTGTCGTTGTCCGGACCATAGACCGCGATGTGGTCCATCAGGTTCTTGTCGAACTGCTTCATCAGGGCTTCGAAGTAGTCCTTGCCGCCGACCGTGCGCAGATACTCGGTCGAGAAGTTGGCGTGCATGCCCGAACCATTCCAGTCGGTGTCGCCGAGCGGCTTGCAGTGGAATTCGATGTCGATGCCGTACTTCTCGGTGAGGCGCAGAAGCAGGTAGCGCGCGATCCACATTTCGTCAGCGGCCTTCTTGGAGCCCTTGCCGAAAATCTGGAATTCCCACTGGCCCTTCGCCACTTCGGCATTGATGCCTTCATGGTTGATGCCGGCAGCGAGACACAGGTTGAGGTGCTCTTCGACGATCTCGCGCGCGACCGAACCGACGTTCTTGAAACCGACGCCGGTGTAATACGGACCCTGCGGAGCGGGATAACCTTCGGTCGGGAAGCCGAGCGGACGGCCATCCTTGTAAAAGAAGTATTCCTGCTCGAAGCCGAACCATGCGCCGGAATCGTCGAGGATCGTGGCGCGCTTGTTGGTCGAATGCGGCGTGACGCCATCCGGCATCATGACTTCGCACATCACCAGTGCGCCGTTGATACGCGTGGTGTCCGGATAAACGGCGACCGGCTTGAGAACGCAATCCGAGCTGTGGCCTTCGGCCTGCATCGTCGAGCTTCCGTCGAAGCCCCACAGCGGAAGCTGCTCGAGCGTCGGAAACGCGTCGAATTCCTTGATCTGGGTTTTCCCGCGAAGGTTTGGGGTCGGCGTATAGCCGTCGAGCCAGATGTACTCGAGCTTATACTTTGTCATTTCGATCTCTCTTGAGTGAACGATTGCGGTGCTAAATTCCCGGCCAGTTTAGCCGCCGAGGAGGGCTCGGCCGCAAACGGCTACCGTCTTAACAAGCATTTAACATGCCAAGTCCAGCCCCTTCGCGCGCACGGTCCGAACGATGCGGACGGCCGATCCAGCCGCCGCGAGAAACTGATTCGCGATCCCCCAATCGGCGGCGTGCGCGTTTTTACAGCAATTTCAGCGCCTGCCTTGTTTAGCAGCGGACCTGAATCTCTGCCGTTTACCTGGAAACCCCACGATGGCGAGTGCGTTAAGACTTCAAGCGCATGCTGAGTGAAGGCGCAGAATCGCGGATGCGCAAATTGTATGCAAACGCCTGCTTTTTATGGGGCAAACCGCGCAAAAGACGTGCGTTCCTCCTACATTTGATCTCGACGCGATGAAGCGCGCAATCAGAGGAGACCGGAATGACGCCAAATTCGATCCAGACGTCGGCCAAGATCTACCAATTCCCGGTGGGCGGCCGTGCGGCCCTCAGCAGCCGAAGCCAGCCCGCCAAGCCGATCATCGACTACGCGGCCTCCGGTGCAGGCTGGTACCACGAGGCGGCTATCGACGAAGCCAACCGCGGCAGCGAACACTGATGCCGCCGGCCGGCCTGACGTCCGGGTGGCCTGACCGCCCGGTGAAGACTTGTGAAGTCAAATAAAGGGTCGAAGCACCGCGCTTCGGCCCTTTTGCTTTGGCCCTCAGGCCCCGAAGATCGACCAGCCCATCCGCTTGCTGAGGATCTCAAGGGCGTCCCGCCCAAGCCGGGAATTGCCGTTGGCATCGAGTCCCGGCGACCAGACCGCAATCGAGGCCTTGCCCGGCGCAATCGCCAGAATGCCGCCGCCGACACCGCTCTTTCCCGGCAAACCGACCCGGTAGGCGAATTCTCCCGACCCGTCGTAATGCCCGCATGTCAGCATCACGGCGTTGATGCGCCGCGCCCGCTCCGGCGGAACGACCAGAAACCCGGTCGCCGGATTGCGTCCCGAATGAGCGAGAAAGCGCCCGGCCAACGCCAGTTGGCGGCACGACATCGCAATCGCGCATTGATGGAAATAAACCCCGAGGGATAGTTCTGCGGGATTCTCGATCACACCGAACGACTTCATGTAATTGGCGAGTGCGATGTTGCGAAAGCCGGTGCGCTGCTCCGAGGCCGACACAGCATTGTCGATGGTGATCGACGCATCGCCCGAAAGAAACTGCATGAACCGCAGAATCTCGCCCAGCGTCTCCTTGGGCTGATGCCCGGACAGGATCGCGTCGGTCACCGCAATCGCGCCGGCATTGATGAAGGGATTGCGCGGAATGCCGCGCTCACGCTCGAGCTGGACAATGGAGTTGAACGGACTGCCCGACGGCTCGCGCCCTACCCGCTGCCACAGCTTGTCGCCGATCATGCCGAGGGCAAGCGTCAGCGTGAACACCTTCGAGATGCTCTGAATGGAAAACGGCGTTTCGGCGTCGCCACCCGTAGCGACATGTCCGTCGGTGTCGACCACAACGAGACCGAACGAATTGACATCAACCTGCGCCAGTTCCGGAATATAGGTTGCGACGGCTCCGCGATCCGTCCGCTGCACCATCTCCTCGGTGATTTCCTTGACGATGCGGTCGAGAGTGGTGTTGCTCATTGCAGCTGAGGTTCTCATTGCGGGCACGTGGTCTGTCAAACGACGTCTTATGTGTCGTCTTATGCGACAAACGTGCCAGCCGTCGAGCCTGATCCGGTCAAATTGCCCTCAGCGACGCACAAGAAGCTGCATCTTATTTGGCGTCGTGGAAAATGATCCCGACCGTATGCCGATGGCCGGAGCGGATCTGGCTGACGCCATGCCGGAGATTGACGCGATACGTCCCGCGTGTGCCCTGCACCGGACGGTGATGGACCGCGAACACCACCGCATCGCCCTGGCGCAACGGCACCACCGCTGCACGTGACTGCATGCGCGGGCGCTGCTCCGTCAGCACGAACTCGCCGCCGGTGAAATCGCGTTCGGGTTCCGACAACAGGATCGCAACCTGAAGCGGAAACACATGCTCGCCATAGAGATCCTGATGCAGGCAGTTGTAATCGCCCGCAGCATATTGAAGCAGCAATGGCGTCGGCCGTGTCTGCCCGGCCTTATGGCAACGCTTGATGAAATCGGCATGCGCCGCCGGATAGCGGACATCGATCCCCATCGACTCGTTCCAGCGGTTGGCAATCGGCGCTAACTGCGGATACAGCGCCAGACGCACACCGGCGACGATGTCCGGCAGCGGATAGGAAAAGTATTTGTATTCGCCCCGCCCGAAACCGTAACGCCCCATGACGATGTGGCTGCGGAAAATATCGTCCTGGCCGTAGAGCCCTGCAACCGCGCGGCATTCATCGCCCGACAGCAGTCCGGGAAGGACCGCCCATCCATTGCCGTCGAGATGCGTGGCGATGCCGGGCCAATCCATCGCTTCGGCGCGCGCCGGTGCCGGCGAAGACGGGATTTTTCGTTTTGCTGCTGCGGTCATCATCAGGCTCCTGTGCGATGAGCCCGGACTAGTTCAATCGCGACAGGCCTTCCACCCGATTTCCGTTTGGGCGGCCGTTGCCAAGACCATCGAAGACTACCGCTTCACAATGGTCCCGGTCCGCCCAATCAGGCGCACCAGCTGCTTGAAGCGATTGGTGACACGATCGGCTGCAAGGTCCGTAATGCGCTTGTCGAACACCAGCAGCAGCTTGCGGCCCTGATTGCGGAAATGCGTGTGCGGCAGCACACCGCGTTGGGCTGCCGAGATCATGAAGGCCACGCGGAACGCCGCGCCAATCAGCCGCGCACGATCGACCATTGCGGGCGGGATCAGCGCACGCACGGCTTCCGGCGCTTCATTCTCCGCGCTCAATCCCGCATAGCGATAGAAAATCGTCAGCGCGAGGAACGCCCTGCCCTCGTGGGTGACCGCGCCGAAATTTCCGTTGGTGATGAGGTTCAGCGTCTGCTCGCCGCGATAATCCGGATGCGCGCGCCAGCCTGCATCGGACAGCCAGCACGCCGCGTGACGCAGCCGCTTCTCGTCGTCGGTTTCGCGCAGGCCTGCGACGCGGATCAGTTTGTCGGTCCAGACGATGAGATCGTCGGCGTGACGCGGCGAGCGCGAGCGCAGCTCGTTCAGCGTATGCGCCGTGGCGATCAGCCCATCCTTGTGCTGCTCCTTCTCGGGCAGCATCTCGTACATCAAGCCCTCGCGCACGCCGTAGGTCGAAAACACGATGGTCTTCGGCTTGGCCACGCGGATGATGTATTCAAGGACGAGAGCCGCATAGGTCAGCAGCGGACGGCGGGCATCGGCCACGGTTTCGATGTCGGCCAGCGTATCGCTCGCGGCCAGACGGCGAAGCCGCCGCACGAAGTCGAGCGCATCAGCGGCGGGAATGGTGTAGCCGTGCATCACACGCAGCGGATAGCCGCTCTGGATGATATGAATGCGCGCCAGCGCGCGCCATGTGCCGCCGACGGCATAGAACGTCCGCCCCGTTCCGGCCTTGAGCTGCGGCAATCCGGTCAACTGGGCGGCCACCAGCCGCTCCGCTTTTTTCAGCGATTTCTGCGACGCATCCTGCAACGCCAGCCCGCCGAGCGGCAGCGTCGTGCCGGTGCGGATGCGATGGCCGCGTACATCGACGAGTTCGAGCGAGCCGCCGCCGAGATCGCCGACAATGCCATCCGGCTTGTAAACGCCCGACGCGACGCCGAGCGCGGACAGTTTCGCCTCGCGCGCGCCGGACAGGATGTCGATGTGGCAGCCGCAGATACGCTCGGCCCTGGCGATGAAATCAGGACCGTTGGTCGCGTCGCGGCAGGCGGCGGTCGCGATGGCATGGACCTCGCCGACCTTCATCACCTTGCACAGCGCCTTGAACCGCCGCAGCGCCGCCAGCGCCTTGTCGACGGCGTCCGTCGCGAGCAGTCCGGTGGACTGCACTTCGCGGCCGAGGCCGCACAGCGTCTTCTCGTTGAAGATGGGCGCGAGGTTGCGCGTCTTGTCCTCATAGACAACAAGACGAACCGAATTCGATCCGATGTCGATGACGGCGACGGTCTTGGACGACTTGCGCACGGCGCGATGACGTTCGCGAGTAGCCACCGGAGCCTCGGATTCGTTCTTCGTGCCGCTAACGCTCCGAACGGCGCGTAAGACGACGTGGCGAAGATTCTTTAAGCGACTTTCCACGGCCTGACAGACTCGGATTCGTCATGAAGTAATTGTGCACGTTGAAAGGCTCCTCGCCCTTCGCGGCCTTCATACGCGTTGACGACCCATCCGGCAACAACTGCCAGCTCTGTTCATTGTCCTTCAGGTTCGCAACCATGATTTGTTCGAGAACCTGCTGATGCACCGTAGGATTTTGCAGCGGGCACAACACCTCGACGCGGCGGTCGAGGTTGCGCGGCATCATGTCGGCGGACGAGATATACACAGCAGCCTTCGCGCTCGGCAGGCCATGGCCCATACCAAAGCAGTAGACACGCCCGTGTTCCAGGAACCGGCCGATGATCGACTTGACGCGGATGTTCTCCGACAGGCCGGGAACACCGGGAC
>CALRLJ020000094.1:0-10364 GCA_943368635.1 Sediminibacterium ginsengisoli
AGCCCAGTTCGACACGGCCAAGACTGATGCGTCAGCAAAGCTTGACGCTGCCAGCGCCGCAAAAGAAGCGGCCAAAATGGCTCAGACGAAAAAAGCCGACATCGCCAAGGCGGCGCTCGACGCCAAGCTCGCGCTCGAACCGTTCTCGATCTATATCAGCCGCGCGACGCGCATGCTTTATGTCCGGCGCAACACGCATAAGCCCGCGCCGGACGGCGGCGGCGAGGTGTTCGATACCTCCATCGAAGTCCCGGTCACCATCCGCGATCCCGGCAAACCCATCGGCACGCATGTGTTCACGGCGGTGGCACGCAACGATGCGGGCCTGCACTGGACCGCCGTCACCATCGAGAACAGGGACGACGCCAAAAACGCACTCGACCGCATCACCATCCCGAAGGAAGTCCTCGATCGCATCGGGCCGACCGCATTGCCGCGATCCTCAATCGTCGTGTCCGACGAGCCGCTCAGTGAGGAGACCAACTATCGCACCGAGTTTGTCGCGGTATTGAGCGACCAGCCGCAGGGCGGCTTCATCACGCGCAAGCCGAGCCAGGTTCTTGTGGCGGACGACGGCTGGAACAATAACAATCAGCAGGATGACCTCTTCGGCTCGCTTTTCCAGCGCAATCCGAATCCCGAACCGGGCAATACGCGCCGCCGCGGCGGTCAGGTCGCTCCCCCGGTTCAACGAAGCTTTTGGTAAGACGCCAAAGGCGCAACGCCCTCAGCGGCTTCGTGCCGGAGTTTCTCTCCTCACCGCGCGGTTTCACAACGCACATAAAAAGACCTCCGGCTTTTGGCCGGAGGTGATTGATGCGTCTTAAATTGGGTTGGCTTACGCGCCGTTCAGGAATTGAAGCGGGTCGACGGCTGAAGATCCTTTGCGGATCTCGAAGTGAAGTTGCGGCGACCCCACCTCTCCCGTCTGACCCGATTTGGCAATGATCTGGCCGCGCTTGATCGTGTCCCCGCGCTTCACCATCAGTTCACTCGCGTGGGCATACGCGGTGACATAACCGTTGGAGTGCCGCACCAGAATCAGATTGCCATAACCTTTGAGTTCGCTGCCCGAGTAGGCAACCACGCCGTCTTCTGCGGCTTTCACCGGCGTGCCTTCAGGAACGGCGACATTGATGCCGTCGTTCTGTTTTCCGTTGTTCTTCGCACCGTAAGCGGTGATGACGCGCCCACGCACCGGCCAGCGGAATGTCGGCAGCGCGTTGGTGGCTTCAGCGGCTTTCACCGGCGACTGGGCTTCGGGCAGATCGGCCGCAGCCGCTGTCGCGACGCGGGCTTTCTGCTGAGGCTCGACCGACGCAACCGCAACCGGCTTGATCGCAGGCGCTGCCGCAACAGGCTTCGGCGCTTCAGCAACCACCTGCGGCGCAGGTGCGGCTGCGACGGTCCTGCCGCCCGGAATGTTGATCTTGGAGCCGATCTTCAGCTGCGTCGTCACCGGAATATGGTTGGCCGCGGCAAGCTGCGCCGGCGCGATATTGTGACGGCGCGAAAGATTCATCAGCGTGTCGCCGGACTTGACGACGTGAACGGCTGAGGGAAGCCCGGAAGCAATCTTCGTGCTTGGCGCCGCCGACAAAGCCGGAGGATTTGCCTGCGCCATCCGGCGCGGAATAACGAGTTGCTGGCCCGGCTGCAGAACGCGAGGTCCGCCGTAGCCGTTCGCCTTCAGGATCTCGGACGACGACACGTTATAGCGGCGCGAAAGCACTTCGAGCGTATCGGCGGTGCCGACGATGATCTTGGTTCCGCCTTCGCGGCTCCAGCCGGAATTCGCTGCGACCGAGCGCGGAGCAACCGACGCCGTGGTCTCGATCGGCGAAGATGCCGGCGGCGCGTAAGACGCCATGCCCCTGCCGCCACCCGAACTTGCGACAGGCGTCGGCTGAGACAGCGGCGCGGAGATCACCGGAGCCGAATGCGGCCTCGCGTACTGCGGAAGCTCGCGCGGCTGCTGGTACGACTGCTGCTGATAAGCAGGCTGCTGTTGCGGCGCACCGCGATAATTGTTGGGAACGGACCCCGTGGCATCGGCGCTGCGCGACGATGCGAAGGGATTCGAAAAGGAGGTGTCTGAGAACCGCGTCTGGGTATCGGCGCTACAGCCGCCAAACCCGACTGAGACGAGCGTCAGGACCACAAAATGCGGCGCATGGCGCGAGCTTATCAACTCGACAAAGCGGGACATGGTTACTCACTTGTACGCAACTAACACAAATTTGAGTAAACACAGTCCGAGTAAATAACTGTTTAAGGCTCCGAATCCGCGTGTCCTCGCAAGGGTTCAAGACCCGACAGCGAAAATCAAAGCTCGCGGGCGATGCCCTGCAACGCAGGCACGAAGCGCACCGGCACCAGAGATTGCCTGTTGAATCCGCCATCGGTCCTGACCGCGCGGGTCAGCACCTGCGTGTCGTTCATTGGCCCAATCGGCGCGATCAGGACGCCGTTCGGCTCCAGCCGCCCGAGCAGCGCCTGTGGAATATCCTCCATCGCCGCTGTCACGATAATCCGGTCGAACGTCCCCAGCGTGTCCGGCACGTCGAACCCGTCGCCGAGAATGACATCGACATTGGTGCAGCCGAGTTCTTTCAGAACCAGCCGCGCCCTGTCCGCCAGCGTGCGAAATCGCTCCAGCGTCACGACGTCACGGCAAAGTTTCGACAGGATCGCGGCCTGGTATCCCGACCCCGCTCCGATCTCCAGCACGCGATGCGACGGCTGCAGATTAAGTTGCTCGGTCATGTAGGCCACGACGAAGGGCTGGCTGATGGTTTGTCCGCACGCAATGCCGAGCGGGGTATCGCGATAGGCATGGCCACGGTCCAGCGATGTCACGAACAGTTCGCGCGGAACGTCTTCCATCGCTTTCAGGACGGCCTGATCGCTGATCCCGCGCTGCCGCAGGTTCAGCTGAAACATCATCTTGTCGTGTGGCGTAGGCTGGGACGGCGACATGCCTGCTCAACATTGAATGCGGGAAAGGCCTGGATGCGGTGCATGCTTTGACAAGCGTCACAGCATGCGCCACCTTTTGGTGTTAGCAATCCGAATACGTTCTGCGCAATGTGCGCTTACAGTTCAAGTTTGCCGAGACTCAGATGAATTTACCCTTATCCGAACCATTTCGCTCAACCTTCGACGGATTGGAAGAACAGCGCCTCTCCGGCGGGCCGGACAACAGTTTTCATCAGTGTTTCGGCTGCGGTCCATCGCATCCCGCAGGCCTGCATGTGCGCACCTTCAAGACCGGCGAAGGCGTCGCCTCGCCGATCCTCATTTCGAAACAACACGAGGGGCCTCCGGGCGCCGCCCACGGCGGCATCGTTGCCGCCTATCTCGACGAGGTGCTGGCGGCCACGGTGCTCCGGGCGGTCGGGCGGCTCGGGGTCACCGGCGAACTGACCATCCGCTACATGAAGCCGGTGCCGACCGAAACGCCGCTGATCGGGCGCGGATCGCTGGTTGCCGACCATGGCCGGTATGTGGATGTCGAAGGCCGGCTGGAAAACCTCAGCACCGGCGTCGTGCTGGCCACCGGACGGGGCCGGTTCTTTCCCTTGCCTGCCTGACAAGGGACTGTCTCACTGCCTCGAAAAGGCTCTCGATAACGGAACTTTTAAGCCAGCCGTGAGTTTGCGCGCCGTATAATTGTGTTATTCCTTGGGCAAGCCATTATCGATTTGTCGTTGGGGCAAGAATGCCGGGCAGTTTCAAAGCAGGATCGCGCACATCCATCCTGCTGGTTGAAGACGAAGTGATGATCCGCATGATGGTCGCCGACATGCTGGAGGAGCTTGGCTATTCGATTGCCGGTGAAGCAGGCGACATCGACGAAGGTGTGCGGCTGGTCCAGTCGACCGATTTCGACATCGCCATTCTCGACGTCAACGTCAACGGCAAGGTGATATCGCCGGTTGCCGAAGCCATTCAGTTGCGCGGCCTGCCCTTCGTGTTCGCCACCGGCTACGGCGTGCAGGGCCTGCCGGAAAAATTCCGCGACCGCCCGACCCTGCAAAAGCCTTTCCAGATCGAAACGCTGGCACGCACGATCGAGGCCACGCTGAAAGGCATCGCGGCGTAAGCCGCTGTGCGATTACTTCAACACGCCGCGCAGCTTTTCCGAGAACGCCACGTCTGTCCGGTCGAGACGCAGCGGCGTCACCGACACGAACCCGGCGGCAAGTGCCGCAAGGTCGGTTCCCTCCGCCGGCACTTCCTGCATCGCCAGCCGCTCGAAGCCGATCCAGTAATACGGATTGCCGCGGCCGTCGTGCCGCTCATCGACGCGCAGGAAACCCTGATTGCGCTTGCCTTGGCGGGTGACGATCACGCCCTTCACCTCGTCGGGCATCCGCGCCGGAAAATTGACGTTGATCACGGTGTCGCGCGGCACGCCGAGTTTCATCACATTGCGGATCACATCGGCGCCGTACTTGAGCGCGGTATCCCACAGCGGCTTGTTGCGCGTCTCAAGACTGAATTCCTGCGACAGCGCAAACGACGGCAGGCCGAGAATGGTGCCTTCCAGCGCGCCGGCGATGGTGCCGGAATAGACCACGTCTTCGGCGGCGTTGCGGCCCTTGTTCACGCCCGAGAGCACAAGATCCGGCCCCTTGTCGCCGAGCACATGACGCGAGCCCATGATGACGCAATCGGTTGGCGTTCCTCTGACTGCAAAGTGACGCGGGCCGACCTCGCGCAGCCGCATCGGATCGTTCAGCGACAGGGAGTGCGACACGCCGGACTGATCGAGTTCAGGTGCAACGATCCAGACATCATCGGAAAGTTGCCGCGCGATTTCCTCAAGAACCTTGAGGCCCGGCGCGTGGATGCCGTCGTCGTTGGTGCAAAGAATTCGCATTTTATTTTTATTCCTTCGCGATCACTTTGAGGCCGCCCATATACGGCTGCAACACATCCGGCACGGCAATCGAGCCGTCCTCCTGCTGATAGGTTTCCATCACGGCGATCAGCGCGCGGCCAACGGCGGTGCCCGAACCGTTCAGCGTATGCACGAAACGCGGCTTGCCGTCCGGACCGCGCGAGCGGGCGTCCATGCGCCGCGCCTGAAAATCGCCGCACACCGAGCACGAGGAGATTTCGCGGTACATGCCGCCCTCGCCCTGTCCCGGCATCCATACTTCGATGTCGTAAGTCTTTTGTGACGCGAAGCCCATGTCGCCGGTGCACAGCGTCATGACGCGGTAATGCAGGTCGAGTTTTTTCAGAACTTCCTCGGCGCATGACAGCATGCGCTCGTGTTCTTTGCTGGATTCCTCCGGCGTGGTGATCGAGACCAGTTCAACCTTGGTGAACTGGTGCTGGCGGATCATGCCGCGCGTGTCGCGCCCCGCAGCGCCCGCTTCCGCGCGGAAGCACGGCGTCAGCGCCGTCAGTCGCATCGGCAGTTCTTTTTCGTCGAGAATGGAGTCACGGACGAGATTGGTCAGCGGGACTTCGGCGGTGGGGATGAGCCAGCGGTTCATACTCTGCGGCTCGGATTCAGAAATGCGTGTCGCATTCGCTAAAATCCTAGAAACCATCGCCTCGTTGATCACTCCATCTGATCTCAATTCAGCAATTGATTTGAGCGTCTCCTGAATAACACGTTCCCTAAAGTCGCTTGTAGTCTCCGTTGTGGTGGCAGCAAACTGATCATCGCGAAACTTCGGCAACTGCGCGGTGCCGAACATCGCGTCGTCGCGCACCAAGAGCGGCGGATTGACTTCGGTGTAGCCGTGCTCGTTCGTATGAAGGTCGAGCATGAACTGGCCGATGGCGCGTTCAAGGCGCGCGAGCCCCTTCTTGAGAACAACAAAGCGCGCGCCGGACATTCTCGCCGCCGCCTCGAAGTCCATGAACTTCAGCGCATCGCCAAGCTCGACATGCTCTTTCGGCTTGAACGCATAGTTGCGCTTCGCGCCATAGTGATGATGCTCGACATTGCCGTGCTCGTCGGCGCCCTCGGGCACCTCGTCGAGCGGCAAGTTCGGAATCTGCGCGAGTTCTTTTTTTAGTTCCTCTTCGACCAGCTTCACCGCAGCTTCAAGCTCGGGAAGCTTCGTCTTGAGTTCGCCGACCTCGGCCATCAGCGCGTCGGCGCGTGCATTGTCCTTGTTCTTCTTGGCGTCGCCGATTTCTTTCGACGCCGCGTTACGACGCGCCTGCGCCAGCTCGGACGCCTGAATGGCGGTGCGGCGCTTCTCATCCAGCGCGACCAATGACGCCGACAGCGGCTCCAGCCCACGGCGTCTCAAGCCTGCGTCGAAGGCATCCGGGTTGTCGCGAATAGCTTTGATGTCGTGCATGGCCGTTTTCCAGTCATGGCCGCGCTTTTTCGGCCATCTGCGTCAATTCCGGGTGGGTTAGAACAAGCCGCAGCGCACCGGGTCAAGCCCGGAAACCGCGAATCGAAGGGCATTGCAGTAATGATACCCGAACCCGGTCTGCGGGCTTACTCCGCAGGCGTGGTGGCTGGCGGGGTTGGAGGCGTGTCAGCCGGAGGCGAATCCGCGGGCGGCGTGGTGCTGGACGCAGCCTCCTTGGCCTTCCTCTTTTCCACGATGCCGACCGCGATGATCGAGCCTTCGTAGAGCACCAGCAGCGGGATCGCGAGCGATGCCTGGCTGATGACATCCGGCGGGGTCAGCACGGCGGCGATCACGAATGCCACCACGATGAAGTAACGCCTTTTGTCGCGCAGTTGTTTTGCAGTCAGCACACCGATGCGGCCGAGCAGCGTCAGCACCACCGGCAACTGGAACGCGATGCCGAACGCGAAAATCAGCGACATCATCAGCGAGAGATATTCGCCGACTTTCGGCAGCAGCGCGATCTGCGCGGTCTCAGCACCGCCGACCTGCTGCATCCCGAGCGAGAAGCGGATCAGCATCGGCAATACGAGGAAGTAAACCAGTAGCGTACCAAGCGCGAAGAAGATCGGCGTCGCGATCAGGTACGGCAGGAATGCGCCGCGCTCGTGCTTGTACAGACCGGGGGCGACAAACATGTAGATCTGCGCTGCGATCACCGGAAACGAGATGAACCCCGCGCCGAACATCGCAAGCTTCAACTGCGTCAGGAAGTATTCCAGCAGCGCCGTATAGATGAACTTGGAATTCTCAGGGCCAGCGACCCATACGAACGGCCAGACCAGCACATTGTAGATCTGCTTGGCGAAGAAGAAGCAGAAGATAAACGCAAGGCCGAAGGCCAGCAGCGCCTTGATGAGCCGCGAACGCAGCTCGATCAGGTGCTCCATCAAAGGGGCTTTGGTGGCTTCGATGTCTTCTGCGCTCATGACGCTTTGGCGTCCGGCAAGGATGTGGTCGGGCCGGGAATCTCGACCTCGGGGGCGTGTGTTTCAGCCTCGATGAATGTCGCAGGCGTCGGCGGCTCGGGAGTCGTCGGGGTCATCACCGGCTGGTCGATCTTCATGGCGTCCGTGACGTCCTTGTTCAGATCGGCCAGCAAATTCGTCGGCGACAGATCCTTGGCGGCGGCGGAGGCATCGTCGAAGGTCTTCTTGATGTCCGCCATTTCGGCTTCGCGCATCGCCTCGTTGAACTGGCCCTGGAATTCCGAAGCCATGCGGCGCGCCTTGCCGATCCACTGCCCGACCATGCGCAGCACGCCGGGCAACTCTTTCGGGCCAATCGCGATCAGCGCAACGACGCCGATGACGACCAGTTCACTCCACCCGATGTCGAACATGGAAAATTCCGCCCGCGGGGTTTTAACCCCGCACCTCAGTCAGAAATAGCGCGGTCTGAAATCAGACCACCTTGCTGCCGACGTCGCTACGCTGCGACGTGGTCGAGGGCGCGCTGTCGATGGTCTTGACCGGCTCCTGCTTGTCAGCCGGCTTCACCTCGTCGTCGGCCATGCCCTTCTTGAAGGCCTTGATGCCCTGCGCGACGTCGCCCATCAGGTCCGAAATCTTGCCACGGCCGAACAACAGCAGAACGACGCCGATGACGACGATCCAGTGCCAGATGCTAAACGAACCCATACTGCCATCCTCCAAACACGCGGCCGGTTATGCCCGGCCAAATCTGACTAGTGTCCTGAATCCGAAGTTCGCCTCATTTGCAGCACGCTCCAGAGCGAACTTCGGATTCAAAAGGACACTAGAAAACAATAATTCCAGTGTGGTTTTGGTTCACAAGTCCGCAAAGGAACACGCTGCGAAAACAATGCGGACTTGTGAACCACCACACTGGGAAAGTAGGCTGCGGAGGTGTCAAAAACAAGGATTAACCCCGCGTCATGACTGCGCAAACCGGCGCATTGACACGAGAGTTAATGTTCGTCCTCGGGACAGGCACAGCAGCACCTATCGCGCCGAGAAATCAGCTTTCGCCGCTCTATTCAGGCTGGTTTTCCGGCTCCACGGCGGGCGCCAGGGTCAATTCGAGATCGCCGGGCTCCAGCGGTTCCTCGTCGTCGCGCAGCGCCGGGTCGTCCGACGGCGACGGAACGGCAAAGCCGCCCGGCAGACGGGTATCGAGCAGGCCTGCGCCCTTCAACTCGTCGAGACCCGGCAGATCGCCGAGCGCTTCCAGGCTGAACTGCGAGAGGAACGCCTCGGTGGTGCCGAAAGTCAGCGGCCGGCCCGGCGTCTTGCGGCGTCCGCGCGGACGAATCCAGCCGGTTTCCAGCAGCACGTCGAGGGTGCCCTTCGATGTCACCACGCCGCGGATTTCCTCGATCTCGGCGCGCGTCACCGGCTGGTGGTAGGCGATGATCGCCAGCATTTCGATCGCAGCGCGCGACAGGCGGCGCGTCTCGGTGCTTTCGCGGGTCATCAGCCACGCCAGATCGCCCGCCGTGCGGAAGGTCCACTTGTTGGCAACGCGGACCAGATTGACGCCGCGCATGGCGTAGTCGGCCTGCAACTGCGCCAGCGCTGCCTTCACGTCCACGCCTTCCGGCATCCGTTTGGCAAGCGATGCTTCGTCGAGCGGTTCGGTCGAAGCGAACAGCAACGCTTCCAGCAGCCGCAGTTCCTCGGGACGCGCAACCGCGTCGTCCGAAGACTGCTGCTCGACCGGAGCGATATGCGCTGCCGCACTCGTTCTCGCCGGACTGGCCATGGCTCTGTCTCCTTCTTCCACTTACTCGAATTCTTCTACTTAACCGACGTCTTCTGCTTACTCGAAGTCTTCAAACTACTCGGCCTGCACTTCCGGCGCGGCTTGCGCGTCGGGAGGCAACTGCGCCATGTGCTTGCGAAAATACAAAGGTGCGAACGCTTCTTTCTGGTGCAGATCCAGCGTGCCGTCGCGCACCAGTTCAAGCGCTGCGGCAAAGCTCGACGCAAATACCGTCGCCTTCTGGGTCGGATCGACCACGTAGCGCATCAGGTAATCGTCGAGGCTCGCCCAATCCTCGGATTCCGCCGAGCCGACCAGCCGCTCCAGCGTGGCGCGCGCTTCGGTCAGCGACCACACGGTCCGCTTGGTCAGATGCACGGTGGCCAGCACGCGCTGCTGGCGCTGCGTGGCATAGGCGGTGAGCAGATCGTACAGCGTCGCGGTCCAGCGTGCGTGCTTGACCTGCGCGATCTGTTCGGGCTGACCGCGCGGGAAAATATCGCGGCGCAGTTGCGGCCGGGTCATCAGGCGGTTCGAGGCTTCGCGGATTTGCTCGAGCCGGCGCAACCGGGTAGCCAGCGCGTTCGCCAGATCTTCCGCGCTCGGGCCTTCGGCCTCGGGCGGCTCCGGCAGCAACAGGCGCGACTTGAGATAGGCCAACCACGCCGCCATCACCAGATAGTCGGCGGCCAGTTCCAGCCGCAGCTTGCGCGCGGCTTCGATGAAAACGAGATACTGGTCGGCCAGCGCCAGAATGGAAATTTTCGCCAGATCCACCTTCTGCTGCCGCGCCAGCGCGAGCAGCAGGTCGAGCGGACCTTCATAGCCTTCGACATCGACGACGAGCGACGGTTCGTCCGCGGCGTGCTCCGCCGGCAAACCTGTTTCGAATGACAGAATTTCCGCGCTCATGAGGTCAGGCTCCCTGCCCGATCGATCAGCCGGTCGAGTTCGGCGCGTGCCGCACCCCGGTCGAACGGCTGCGGCACCCGGCGCGACGCCAGCGCACGATCCGCGCGCGCCAAGGCTTCACCCGCGAGCATCGGTGTTTCGCCCGCGACCTGATTCATTTCGTCGAGCTTGCCGTTGCAATGCAGGACTACGTCACAGCCCGCCGCGAAGCTCGCGCGCGTGCGTTCCGCAATCGATCCCTGCAAGGCGTTCATGGACACGTCATCACTCATTAACAATCCCCGGAATCCAATCGTCCCGCGAATCACCTGTTCGATGATTGTCGCAGATGTC
>CALRLJ020000095.1:0-10259 GCA_943368635.1 Sediminibacterium ginsengisoli
TGAGCTTCCTCGACGATCACGCCGGCTTCGGCGAAGCGTAGCGCGGCCTTGCGCGTGATTTCGGCGACTTCGGGATCTACCGGCGAGATGCCGAGATCGGCGGAATAGGCGATGCGTTTCGGCTTTTTGCCGGAGCGGGCTGCCGCGAGAAACGCTGTCGGCAGGACGGGCAGGGACAGTGGATCGCCGGGATGCTCGCCGGACATTGCGTCCAGCATCAGCGCGAGATCTTCGACATTGCGGGCCATCGGCCCGTCGGCGCTGAGTGTGCGGTCGATCTTCGCAGCTTGAGAATGGGCAACGCGGCCGATGCTGGGACGCATACCGACGACGCCGCAGAAGCTGGCGGGATTGCGCAGCGAGCCGCCGACATCGGTGCCGTGAGCGAGCCAGGCTGTGCCGCTCGCCAGTGCCGCAGCCGCGCCCCCGGACGAGCCGGATGCCGAGCGCGACAGATTCCACGGGTTGAGCGTTGCGCCGAACACCTCGTTGAAGGTCTGAGCGCCTGCGCCGAATTCCGGCGTATTCGACTTGGCGTAGATCACCGCGCCGTTGGTCTCGAGGTTTTCGACGACGATGTTGGACTTTGCCGCAATGCTGTCCTTGAAAATCGGCGAGCCCTGTGTGGTCAGCACCCCGGCGACATCGGTCAAATCCTTGATCGGGACCGGCATACCGGCGAGCAGGCCGCGCTCGCCGGCTGGCTTTTTCATCAATCGGTCGGCATGAGCGCGGGCACGGTCGAAGCAGAGCGTGGGCAGGGCGTTGACCTGACCGTCGACCTTGCTAATTCGGGATTCCAGCGCATCGAGCAAATCGTGCGGTGTAATCTCGTTTTTGCGCAGCCGGTCGACAAGGTCGCAGGCCGTCGCCCGCACGAGTTCTTCACTGGATCCCACGAAATCGCCTCCCGTTTATTTGGCTTCTTTGGAGGCCAATATAACGGGAGGTGTTCGAATGGCGAGGCGAAATTGGGCGATATTCGCTTCGCTTAACTCAGGTCACGTCAGCGCGGCGCGCATGGTGCCGCGCCGCGCAAGTGCTTACCGCTCGCCGCCGGCTTCGCCGTCAACAACGCCGCCGAACAGCTCCCAGCGCTCGCCTTTGAACCGCATCAATTGCAGCTGTTCGATGGGCGAGAAATCCGTGGGGCTGGTGTTGATCTTGATGCCGGGCAGCAAGCCGCCCTGCTGAAGATCCTTGATATTGGCGGCCTGCTTCATGACGTTGGCGCGGGTCAGGTCGTCGCCGCATTGCTTGAGCAGGGCGGCCATGGTCTGCGCCATGTTGTAGCCGGTCAGGGCGGAACTGTCCGCGACGTTGGCTTCCGGCACATATTTGGCGAGAAACGCCTTGAAGTCCTTCATGCCGGGATCGTCGTTCCACTGCGGATCGGATGCGTCCTTCGCATACGAGGCCGAGATGATGCCCTGTGCGTTATCAAAGCCTGCAGGTTTCATCACCGTCGCCGTCGATGCGCTGACATTGGCGATGATCATTGTGGGCTTCCAGCCGAGTTCGCCGACCTTCTTGATGGTCTGCGCGCCGAACTTCGGCGTGGTGAAGATCACGAGGACGTCGGGATTCAACGATTTCACTTTGACGATGTGCGAGTCGATGGTCGGCTCCGAAAGCTCATAGCTTTCTTCGGCGACGATCATGGATTTCTTGGCACCGAGGCCGTCCTGAATACCCTTCAGGTAGTCCTTGCCGAAGTCGTCGTTCTGGTAGAGCACCGCGATCTTTGCATCGGGCTTCTCCTTCAGGAGATACTTCGCATAGATGCGGCCTTCGCTCTGGTAGCTCGGCAGCCATCCCATCGTCCATGGGAAGTGCTTCGGGTCGTTCCACTTGGTGGCGCCGGTCGCGAGAAACAGCTGCGGTGTCTTTTTTGCATTCATGTATTTCTGGATCGCTGAATTCGACGGCGTGCCGAGCGCGCCGAACACGAGCAAGACCTCGTCGCTCTCGACCAGCTTGCGGGTCTGCTCCACCGCTTTCGGCGGGCTATAGGCGTCGTCATACGAAATGAAGTTGATCTTGCGGCCGTTGATGCCGCCGTCGTCGTTGACCTTCTTGAAATAGCCTTCCATCGCTTTGCCGACGACGCCATAGGCGGAAGCGGGTCCGCTATAGGGAATGATGTTGCCGATCTTGATTTCGGTGTCGGTTGCGCCGGTGTCGTATTTTTTCTGGGCCATGGCGCCGTTTGTTGCCGCAATCAGAAATCCTACAGCAACGGTGGCGCATAGCGGTTTCATCAAACGCATTCAGTTTCTCCCTTTTTTATTTTGTTAATTCACAAAACGGGCGCTAGCTGCGCTTCGCCTTGTCTTTTTCGTTCTGCGCCATGATGGCGTCGCGTGCAGTGCTCCAGTCGGAATCCTTCCAGTCGCGCAATTGGTAGAAATTGCCGCCCATCGCCAGCGCCTGCGCGCCGTCCATCGCGATGGTCTCGCCGTTGATCCAGTCGCAGCCGCCGGAAATCAGGAAGGTTGCGAGATTTTCCAGCTCGCTCATCTGGCCGACGCGGCCCATCGGATTCATCGCGATCGTGCGGGCGCCGGCTTCGTCGCCGGGCTTGATACGCTTGCTCATGCCTTCGGTCGGAATTTCGCCGGGAGCGATGGTATTGAGCCGAATGCCGTAGCGTCCCCATTCGGTGGCAAGCGACATGGTCATCGCATGGATCGCGGACTTGCTCATGGCCGAGGGGACCACATACGGGCTGCCGTTGCGCACCCACGTCACCGTGATGGACACGACGTTGCCGCGATGGCCGCCTGCTATCCAGCGCTTGCCGACCGCGTTGGTGACATAGAACGTCCCATGCATCACGATACTGGCGACCGCGTCGAAGCCGCGCGGCGAGATGTCCTGCGTGCGCGAAATGAAATTTCCGGCCGCGTTGTTGATAAGATCAGTGAGGGGACCGTCCTTGAACGCGTCTTCGATCATGGCATCGACGGCCGCGGCATCGCGAATATCGACGCCATGCGCCGTGACCTTGCCGCCGTGAAGCTTCATCAGTTCGGCCGCGGTTTCCTCGCAAACGCCCTTGCGGCGGCCGCAAATGTGGATTTCCGCGCCAAGGCTGAGAAATTTGGCCGCCATGGCCTTGCCGAGACCGGTGCCGCCGCCGGTCACCAGGATCTTGCGGCCCGCAAGAAGACGATCTGTGAACATGGTGCAACCCTCCCAGCAATGCTTTTCTTCATTAGTTAGTTGATTAATTAAAACAGGGTGGGCTAACTCTGTAAAGGGAAGAGATCAAAAACAATCAGGGAGAGCGCCATGACCGCCACGAACGATCGGATTACGGTTTCGATGTCGGAGGGCGTGGCGGATGTCCGCCTGGTCCGTGCCGACAAAATGAACGCGCTGGATGCGGCGATGTTCAATGCACTGGTGGATACGGCGGCCCGGCTCAAGGACGAGAAGGGTCTGCGCGCGGTGGTGTTGTCCGGCGAGGGCCGCGCGTTCTGCGCCGGTCTCGATATGGGGCGTTTTGCCGCAATGGGCGAAGGCGCCAGCGACCTGCGCGATCTCGCCAAGCGCACGCATGGTTTGGCCAATCATTCACAGCAAGCGGTCTGGGGCTGGCGGCAACTGCCGGTTCCGGTGATCGCCGCTGTGCATGGCGTGGCATTCGGCGGCGGATTTCAACTGGCGATCGGTGCGGACATGCGGTTCCTCGCGCCTGATACCCGCATGTCGGTCACGGAGATCAAGTGGGGTCTGGTGCCTGATATGGCGGGCACGCCGATCCTTGCGCGTCTGGTGCGCGATGACATTCTGCGCGATCTTGCCTTCACCGGCCGGATATTCTCGGCGCAGGAGGCGATGAGCTACGGCCTTGCGACGCGGATTTGCGACGATCCCCGCACTGAGGCTCTGGCGGCCGCGCGTGAGATTGCGGGCAAGAATCCGGACGCCATCCGCGGCATTAAGCGGATGCTCAACGATCTTGGCGGCGACCCCGGCCCGGCGCTGCTGGCGGAATCGGTCGAGCAGATGAAGGTGATGGGAAAGCCGAACCAGACGGAAGCCGTTCGCGCCAACATCGAAAAACGCACACCGAAATTCGCCGACGGCACGAACTGAACGAGCCAATTCAATGTCTGCTTCTGCCACAAAACTTGCGACGGGCATTGTCAGCGGTGAGCGCCGCAAGACGCGCGACGAGATCAACGAGCGCGCACGCCTGATCGCGGGCGGTCTTGCAGCACTTGGCGTCAAGCAGGGCGATAGCGTCGCCATCCTGATGCGGAACGACATCGCGTTTCTGGAAGCCGCTTACGCCGTCATGACGCTCGGCGCTTACGCGGTTCCGATTAACTGGCACTTCACGGCGGATGAAGTCGCTTTTGTCATGGGCGATTCCGGTGCGCGTGTTCTGATCGGTCATGCGGACCTGCTGCACGGGCTTCATGGGATCGTGCCGCCGACGGTGACGATGTTGAGCGTCGCGCCTCCGCCGGAAATTGCGGCTACCTATCGAATCGATCCGGCTTCGCGGGGAGCTGCGCAGGGCACGTTCGATCTCGATCCCTGGCTCGATCTGCAGTCTCCCTACGACGGCCCCGCGCTGCCGCAGCCGCAGAACATGATCTATACGTCCGGCACCACCGGGCATCCCAAAGGCGTCAAGCGTTTCGCACCCACGCCGGACCAGACCGCCTCGATGGAGTCGATGCGCGCGCTGATTTACGGGTTGAAACCCGGTGTCCGCGCGTTGCTGCCGGGACCGCTGTATCACTCCGCACCGAACGCGTTCGGCCTGCGCGCCGGACGGCTTGGTGATCTGCTGGTGATCATGCCGCGTTTCGATGCCGAGGAATTCCTGCGGGTTATCGATGAGCAGAAGATCGACAATGTCTTCATGGTCCCGACCATGTTCACCCGGCTCCTGAAGCTGCCCGAGCATGTGCGCAAATCCTACGACGTCTCCTCGCTGCGCCACATCATTCATGCGGCAGCACCTTGCCCGGCAGACGTCAAGCGGGCCATGATCGCGTGGTTCGGTCCGGTGATCTATGAATTTTACGGCAGCACCGAATCCGGCGCGGTGACCTTCGCCAATTCCGAGGATGCGCTGAAGAAGCCCGGTACCGTGGGTAAGATTTCTCCCGGCGCCGAATTGCGATTCATCGGCGACGACGGTCAAATCTTAGCGCAGGGCGAGATCGGCGAAATCTATTCGCGGATTGCCGCGAATCCGGACTTCACCTATCACAACAAGCCCGAGAAGCGCGCCGAGATCGACCGGGACGGATTCATCACCAGCGGCGATGTCGGATATATCGATGCTGATGGTTACGTGTTCATCTGCGACCGCAAGCGCGATATGGTGATTTCCGGTGGGGTCAACATCTATCCGGCTGAAATCGAGGCCGTGCTGCACGGATTGTCTGGCGTGCATGACTGTGCGGTGTTCGGTATTCCCGACGAGGAGTTCGGCGAAGCGCTGATGGCGGTGGTCGAGCCGCAGCCGGACGTTGTGCTGGACGTCCCGAAGATTCGGGAGCAGCTCAAGGCCTCGCTGGCGGGTTACAAAGTCCCCAAGCATATCGAAATTCAGCAAAGCCTTCCCCGCGAGGATTCCGGCAAGATTTTCAAGAGACGGCTGCGCGATCCCTATTGGGAACGGGCGGGGCGGAAAATCTGAAGCCACGGCCGGTCCGTTCCGATTTGGTCCGGACTGCGGTGTGCGGGGTCCGGTTTGAGTTGAACGGAATGCATCCAGCATGAGCATTCCGGCGCTTGCGCCTGCGAGAAAAAATTGCGACTGGATGAGCGCCGGTTATTTCTCGCGCAAACGGATCACCCATGTCGTCCGAGGCGTCTTCGTCCAAGATTCACGACACCCGACTTCGGGACAGCGATCTTCCGCTATCCGATGACGACGCGCTGCTGCGGGCCGATATTCGACGGCTGGGGCGCATTCTCGGTGACACGGTTCGCGACCAGGAGGGGGCCGATGTGTTCGACCTGGTCGAGCTTATCCGGCAAACCTCGATTCGCTTTCATCGCGATGACGACAAGCCGGCGCGGCGTGAACTTGAAGCCATTCTCGACGGCATGTCGACCGCCGAAACGGTCCGCATTGTGCGGGCGTTCAGTTATTTCTCGCATCTGGCCAACATTGCCGAGGATCAGAACAACATTCGCCAGCGCCGTGCGCAGGATATGGAAGGGACCGCGTCGCGCCCCGGCACGCTGTCGCGCGCACTGACGCGTGCAAAAGAGGCCGGAATCGACGCCGACGCGTTGCGGGCGTTCTTTGCCAAAGCGCTGGTCAGCCCGGTTCTGACTGCCCATCCGACGGAAGTTCGCCGCAAGAGCACGATCGACCGCGAGATGGAAATTGCCTCCGTGCTCAATACGCGCGAGCGCACCCAGATGACGGCGGACGAGACCGCGGCGAGCGACGAACAGTTGCGCCGCGCGGTCGTCACGTTGTGGCAGACCAATCTGCTGCGCCGGACCAAGCTGACAGTGCTGGACGAGGTCGCCAACGGCCTGTCGTTTTACGATTATACATTCCTGCGCGAGGTGCCGCGCTTGCACTGCTCGCTGGAGGATCGGCTGGCGGAGGAGGGCGGCAGCGCCGCCGACGCGCAGGATGCGCCCGAATTGGCGACTTTCCTTAAAATGGGAAGCTGGATCGGCGGCGACCGCGACGGAAATCCGTTTGTCACCGCCGAGGTGATGCGCGGCACGTTGCAGATGCAGAGCACACGCGTTCTTCGTTTTTATCTTGCTGAACTGCACGAACTCGGCGCTGAACTATCGCTGGCGGCACATCTTGCGGACGTATCGCCCGATTTGCGCGCGCTGGCGCAGCAATCGCCAGATCCATCGCCGCACCGGAGCGGCGAGCCTTATCGTCTGGCGGTGTCCGGTATTTATGCGCGGCTGGCGGCGACGGCGCACAAACTCAGGATTGAGACCAGCCGGCCGCCGGTCGGCAATGCAGCGCCTTATAAAGGGTCGGACGAACTGGCGCGTGATCTCGACGTGCTGCACGCCTCGCTGGTCGCCAATAACTCACTGGTGATTGCACGTGGTCGGTTGCGGCATCTGCGCCGTGCGGTGGATTGCTTCGGCTTTCACCTTGCCGCGCTCGATATGCGTCAGAATTCCGCCGTGCACGAGCGGACCCTTGGGGAGCTTTTCGAGGCCGCAGCGCCCGGCACCAACTATCGGGCTCTGTCAGAGGACGCGCGCATCGCGCTGCTGTCCCGTGAGTTGAACACCGCGCGTCCGCTGGCATCGCCCTTCGTCGCCTATGGCGAGGAGACGATCAAGGAACTTGCCGTGTTGCGCGCGGCAGCGGAAGCCCACGCGACGTTCGGCGGTGCTGTCATCCCCCAGTGCATTATCTCGATGACCGAGGGCGTGTCGGACCTGCTTGAGGTCGCGGTTCTTTTGAAAGAAGCGGGTTTGGTTGCGCCAGACGGCACAAGCCGCCTCAACATCGTGCCATTATTCGAGACGATCGACGATCTGCGGCAGTGCGCGCAGATTATGGACAACCTGTTCGCGCTCCCTGAGTATCGCCGCCTCGTCGAGAGCCGAGGCCGCGTTCAGGAAGTGATGCTCGGCTACTCGGACAGCAACAAGGACGGCGGTTTCGTCACGTCGGGCTGGGAGCTATACAAAGCCGAGATCAGCCTCGTCGAGGTATTCGAGCGCCAAGGCATTCGCCTGCGGCTGTTTCACGGACGCGGCGGTTCGGTTGGCCGTGGCGGCGGGCCGAGCTATGACGCGATTTTGGCGCAGCCGGGCGGCGCGGTGAACGGACAAATCCGCATCACCGAGCAAGGAGAAATTATCTCCAGCAAGTACTCGAACGCCGATGTTGGTCGTCACAATCTTGAGATTCTTGCAGCGGCAACGCTGGAAGCAAGTCTGTTGCAACCGAAGCATTCCGCGCCGCGCAATGAATACATCGCCGCGATGGAGGAGCTGTCCAACCTCGCTTACGCGGCCTATCGCAATCTCGTCTATGAAACCGAAGGTTTCGAGGATTACTTCTGGGCGTCGACTGTCATCAGTGAAATCTCGACGCTAAATATCGGCAGCCGTCCGGCCTCGCGCACCAAGACGCGCAAGATCGAAGACCTACGCGCAATTCCCTGGGTGTTCAGTTGGGCGCAGTGCCGCCTGATGCTGCCCGGATGGTATGGCTTCGGCAGCGCAGTCGATGCCTGGGTCAAGCAGCATCCCAATAAGGGTATCGCGTTCCTGCAGGAACTGTATCGCGAGTGGCCGTTCTTCCAGACGCTGCTGTCGAACATGGACATGGTGCTGTCCAAGAGCAGCATCGCCATCGCGTCGCGTTATGCCGATCTGGTGCCGGATGAAAAGTTGCGCGCCATGATCTTTGGCCGCATTCGCACCGAATGGCACGACTCCATCGAGACTTTGCTGACGATCATGGGACACGACCGGCTGTTGCAGGGAAATCCTCTGCTTGAACGCTCGATCCGCAATCGTTTTCCTTATCTCGATCCGCTCAATCACGTGCAGGTCGAACTGCTGCAGGCGCATCGGGCGCAGAGCACAGACGAGCAGGTATTGCGCGGCATTCAGCTCACCATTAACGGCATTTCGGCAGGATTGCGCAACAGCGGCTAAGATCAAAAGCCTCCGGAGGAAACGATGACCGACACCGACACCATCCTCGTCGAGCACGAGGGGCCCGTCACCATCGTTTCGATTAACCGGCCTGAGCGCAAGAACGCCGTCGATGGTGCGACGGCGCGCCGCCTGTTCGATGCTTTTCGTGCCTTCGATGCCGATCCAGATTCTTCCGTCGCTGTGTTCACCGGCACAGGCGGCGCCTTCTGCGCGGGCGCCGATCTGAAAGCGGTTGCAATCGGCGACCGCGAGAAAAAACGAGAGCTTGGCGGTCACGATAGCATCGCGCCGATGGGGCCGAGCCGCCTTCGTCTCAACAAGCCTGTGATTGCGGCGGTCGAAGGCCACGCGGTTGCGGGCGGGATGGAACTGGCGCTGTGGGCGGATATGCGGGTGGTCGGCGAGGGCGCGACCTTCGGTGTTTACTGCCGCCGTTTTGGCGTGCCACTGATCGATCTCGGAACTATTCGTCTGCCGCGATTGATCGGCCATTCACGCGCGATGGATCTGATCCTCACCGGGCGGCCGGTCGATGCGAAGGAGGCGTTCGACATCGGGCTTGCCAACCGCCTCGTGCCGAAGGGCGAGGCGCGGGCGCATGCGGTGACTCTGGCACAGGAACTTGCACTTTTCCCCCAAGGCTGCCTGCGCAACGACAAGCGTTCTGCGCTGCGTCAGTGGGACCTCGAGGAAGAAGATGCGATCAACGACGAGATGCAGGGCGGCCTTGGTGTGATCGCATCCGGCGAAACGCTCGAAGGAGCCAAGCGTTTCGCCAGCGGAATGGGACGGCATGGGTCGTTCAAATAATCAGATCGCGTCCCACGAGAAAATATCGGCGGAGCGGTCGAGCTTGTAGAACGATGACTTGAGCGCGGGCATGCCGTGTTCGGCGATAGTCTGCGGTGTCCAGCCCTCGGCGCGGTGAATCGAGCGCAACGGGCGAGACTGACCCATCAGGAAGATCTCGTTCATGCGGACGGCGAAGATCTGTCCGGTGACGTCCTTGGCGGCGTCGCCCAGCAGGAATGTGGACAGCGGCGCGATCTTCTCCGGTCCCATCTGCTGCATGCGCGCAACGCGGGCCTTTTCCTCCTCGGTCTCGGTCGGAATAGTGCCGATCAGACGGCTCCATGCGAACGGAGACACGCAGTTCGAGCGCACATTG
Organism: Sediminibacterium ginsengisoli; assembly: GCA_943368635.1. Taxonomy (GTDB): domain Bacteria; phylum Pseudomonadota; class Alphaproteobacteria; order Rhizobiales; family Xanthobacteraceae; genus Afipia. The sequence goes on from CALRLJ020000095.1 coordinate 9,815, forward strand.
AAGCGTTCCATGTCGAGCGCGATCGACTTCGACAGGCCGACGATGCCGAGTTTGGCTGCGGCGTAGTTCGCCTGGCCGAAGTTACCGATCAGGCCGGACGTCGATGTGAAATGTACGAACGCGCCGCTTTCCTGTTCGCGGAAAATGCGCGCGGCGGCGTGCGAGGTGTAGAAAGAGCCCATCAAGTGAACCTTGATGACCGATTCGAATGCCTCGACGCTCATGCGATGGAAGATTGCATCGCGCAGGATGCCGGCATTATTCACCACGCCGTCCAGTTTGCCGTAGGTATCGACAGCCTGCTTGATGATCTTGCTGGCCGGGATGGCTTCCGCCACGGTCTCGAAGTTGGCGACAGCGGTACCGCCGCGCTTCTTGATTTCATCGACCACTTCTTCGGCGGGTGCGGCGTTGGTACCCGATCCGTCGGCGGCGACGCCGGGAT
>CALRLJ020000096.1:0-10237 GCA_943368635.1 Sediminibacterium ginsengisoli
CTGCCGTCGTGCTTTCGGCAGCCGCATCAGGACCATCGGCCAGTCCCGGTAATGATCGGTGAAATAGAAAACTTTCGGCTGTGTTTCGATCAGCATGGCGCGCTCATCGGGTTCGACGCCGAGCACAACGAGACTCTCGCCATCTTCCTTCAGGCGCGCCAGCAGCTTGCCGCGCACCTTGAGAGCCGCTGTCCCATATGACGTTCCGTCGGTGACCTCGGGCCAGTTCAAGGCGACAATTCGAACATCATCGAACGTCATCGCGACGGTTCCGGTTTCAATGCACCGAGGTAAATGATCTCGCGATCCGGAATCCGGACAGCCATGTCCAGATCGGCTGGCTTTTGATGCCGAGATCCCACGAACCGACGATGGCATCCACCCGTCCGACCAGATTTGCGACGGGCAGCAATCCGACGCCGCCGTCGGCGACCGAGACACGGCTGTCGGCGGAGTTGTCGCGGTTGTCGCCCATGACGAACAGATGATCCGGCGGCACCGTGACTTCGCGAGTGTTATCGAGGAAGCCGTGCTCTTTCAGCTTGAACAGGATGTGCTCGCGTCCGCCGGGCAGCGTTTCGGCAAAGCGCTTCGCAGGTGTGTTGCGTCCTTCTTCGTCTTCGGCCTGACCGACACCGTCGGGCTTCAATGAGACGGGTTGGCCGTTGATCCACAGGTGGCCGTCGCGCATCTGGATGTGATCGCCGGGCAGTCCGACCACGCGCTTGACCCAGACCTGCGATGTGTCGCCGGGCCAGCGGAAAACCACCACGTCGCCGCGATCGGGCAACGCGCCGAACACGCGCCCGGTCGCCGGGAGCGCCACATTCACCGGCAATGACGCCGCGCTGTAGCCGTAAGGATATTTCGACGCCAGCAGCGCGTCACCGATCAGCAAGGTCGGCTCCATCGAACCCGACGGCACATAGAACGGCTCCGCCAGCGCGCCCTTGGCGGCCATGACGATCAGGAAGGCTGCGGCGATTTCGACGAACGACTTCGTCCAGGAGCGCGACGGCTTTTCCGCGGTCGAAGTCGCTGAGGTCTCTTGCTGGTCGGACATGATGGTCTCCGAAACCGGTTGCCGCAGGGGCGTGGTCTAGCCTGTGCCGCCGACGGTGATGCGGTCCATGCGCAGCGTCGGCTGGCCGACGCCCACAGGCACGCCCTGACCCTGCTTGCCGCAGGTGCCGATGCCGTCATCAAGTTGAAGGTCGTTGCCGACCATCGAGATGCGATGCAGGTCGGTGGGTCCGTTGCCGATCAGCATCGCGCCCTTCAGCGGGGCACCGAGTTTGCCGTTTTCGATTTTGTAGGCCTCGGTGCACTGGAACACATATTTGCCGGACACGATGTCGACCTGACCGCCGCCGAAATTCGCGGCGAAAATACCGTTCTTCACGGAGCTGAGAATTTCCGCCGGATCGCGGCCGCCCGCCAGCATGTAGGTGTTGGTCATGCGCGGCATCGGTACGTGCGCGTAGGATTCGCGCCGTCCGTTGCCGGTCGGCCTCATGTTCATCAGCCGTGCGTTCTGGCGGTCCTGCATGTAGCCGACGAGAATGCCGTCCTCGATCAGCACGGTGCGATTGGTCGGCGTGCCTTCGTCGTCGATGGACAGCGAACCGCGTTTCGATGAAATGGTGCCGTCATCCACCACGGTGACGCCCTTGGCCGCGACCTGCTGGCCCATCAGGCCCGAGAAGGCCGAGGTCTGCTTGCGGTTGAAATCGCCCTCAAGGCCGTGACCGACGGCTTCATGCAGCATGACGCCGGGCCAGCCCGGGCCGAGCACCACGTCCATTTCACCGGCAGGCGCGGGCACCGATTCCAGATTGACCAGCGCCTGACGGATTGCGCCGTCGGCGGCCGAGCGCCATGCCTTCGTCTCAATAAAGCGCGCATAGCCTTCGCGCCCGCCGTAACCGTGGCTGCCGCTTTCCTGCCGGTCGCCGTTGCCTGCGACCACGGAAATGTTCACGCGCACCAGCGGGCGGATGTCGCGATAACTCTCGCCGTCGGGGCGCACGATTTCCACCACCTGCCAGGTGGCGCCGAGCGATACCGACACCTGCCGCACGCGCGAATCCTTGTCGCGGACATAGGCATCGATCTCTGCGAGCAGTTTCACCTTGGTCTCGAAGCTCTGGCCGTCGAGCGGATTTTCGTCGCCATAGAGGCGCGTGTTGGTATGTCCGGGTGCCGCGGCGAATGTCCCCGAATATCCGCCGCGCACCGCGTGGACGGCGTCTGCTGCGCGAATCAGCGCGGGCAACGAGACATCGGAAGAATGGGCATAGCCGACGGCGTCATTTTTGACGGCGCGCAGCCCGAAGCCCTGCGCCGTATCGTAGGTCGCCTGCTTGAGGCGGCCGTTGTCGAAGCCGAGCCCCTCGGACTGGCGATATTCAAGAAACAACTCGCCGTCATCGGCGCCTTCCAGTCCGCGCAGGATTTCCTTGCGGACCTGATCGCGATCAAGCCCCGCACGGTCGAGCAGCGAGGTGGTCACGGGCACGGAATCGGACGGATGGCTCATCAAAGGAACTCCGGAAACGCGGGATTGCAGCGAAGATCAGACCTTCAAGATAGGGACGATCATGCCGGAGGGCGAGGGGGCCGAATATGGCCGGGCCACCGGGCTATGGCAGCTTGTCGTAGCCCTCGCCGAGGCCCTTCAGGCTGAGCGGGAAGCCGATACCTTCTTCCGGTGTCTCAAAGATAATGAAGGTCGCGGTCTTGGCGGCTTTGAGCTGATTCAGCAGTGTGTCTTCCATCACGACTTCGGCAACACATCCGTTGGGCAGGCAGCGGACGAATCCGGCCCGGCCCACATCCTTGTCGTCGAGCTTGAGCCCGAGGCCGGACGGCAGCAGCACGCCCAGCGGGGCGACCACCCGCATCAGCTTGCTCTTCTGATCGGCGGTCTTGAGGATAATGACGGTCAGTCCTGCATTCGAGCGGTCTTCAGCCACCACGCTCTGGATCAGGGCGCATTGCTCGCCCTGCGCTCCGGCGGGTGTATCGCAACGGATCTGCCAGTCGCCATGGACCGATTTGACGGCACCCTGTGCGCTGGCCGGGGTGGGGGCCACGAAAAGAGCCGCAACCGTCACCATCGCCAGCCAAATCGGCGCAAGCGCAAGGTCTTGAAATGAGAAAGCTCGGTATCGCACGCCCATCAGGCTCAATTCCTCGGCAATGATCCCTGAAATCCGCAACGATTTCCGGTCGTTTGTGCAGCTTCGCCTGCCTGATCGCTGGAATGACATGGCAATGACGGCGTCTTGAGGGCAAGCCTTGTTTGAGGGCCAAGCCAGGCGCCGGGATGCATCATCTCACTGCTGCGAATCGGGTTTCCGCCGCGTATCCCGCCCGTGGGTACAACGGACAATCCAAGTGTCAAGCATTCTCGGGCCGACGGATCGCCGGTTTTGGCCCGTTTGCCAAAGGGATTCCGCCTGTGTGCCCGCCTTATTACGTGCATTGCGGTAGGCATGGAATTATGGTTTGAGAGGCTGGAAATTCGACGCGTTCTAAGCTTTGGCCGTTGGCCGAAATCAGGACCGCGGCCGAGAAATCAGGCTTAAAAGCAGATCTTGCCGCCCGGCGGGATCGCTGGGGTGACGAGAGCAGGAGCGAGAGCGGCATGAAGATGTCGAAGGGCCAAAAAGGCCGGCGAGTACTGGGCTTTGCGGTGGCTGCCACCGTGCTTGCCGCGACAGGGGCAGCTTTCGCAGGGACACTGGGTCAGCCGTCGCCTTGGGAATATGCGCTTCAGCCATCCGCGTCGCCGGTGATGGACAACATCACCTGGTTCCACAATTTCCTGCTCTGGATCATTACCGCGATCACGATTTTCGTCGCGATTCTGCTGGGGATCGTGGCGGTCAAGTTCAACGCCAAGGCGAATCCGGTCCCCTCCAAGACCACCCACAACACGCTGATCGAAGTGGTCTGGACCATCGTGCCGGTTCTGATTCTGGTCGGCATCGCGGTGCCGTCGTTCCGCCTGCTGTTCCAGCAGCTCGATCTTCCGAAGGCCGATCTCACGATCAAGGCCACCGGCAAGCAGTGGTACTGGACCTATTCCTATCCGGACAACGGCAAGTTCGAATTCGATTCGCTGATGGTCGCCGACAAGCAGCCGCGGCTGCTGGCGGTCGACAACGAAGTGGTCGTTCCTGTGAACAAGGTCATCCGCGTGCAGGTGACCGGTGCTGACGTTATCCACTCCTTCGCCATGCCGGCGTTTGGCGTGAAGATCGACGCGGTGCCCGGCCGTCTCAACGAGACCTGGTTCAAGGCCACCAAGGAAGGCATGTTTTACGGTCAGTGCTCCGAGCTGTGCGGCAAGGACCACGCCTATATGCCGATCGCGATTCGCGTGGTGAACGATCAGGAGTTCACGACCTGGGTCGAGGCGGCGAAGAAGAAGTATGCAAGCAACCCTGCGAATTCCTACGCATCGATCGGCGCTGCTGCGCAGTAAGCGCATCGACGGACAAGGGCGGGGCCGGGCGCGAGGCGCTCACACCGCAAGGCTGACGGGACTAGCTGACGGCACTACGAGGCTTAAAGGATTTGAAAATGGCCACCTCCGCTGCAACACATGATCACGCTCATGACGACCATGCGCACGATCACCCGACCGGGTGGCGGCGTTATGTGTATTCGACGAACCATAAGGACATCGGCACGATGTACCTTATCTTCGCGATCATAGCGGGCATCATCGGCGGCGCGATGTCGGTCGCGATCCGCATCGAGCTGATGTATCCGGGCGTGCAGATCTTCCACGAAGCCCACACCTACAACGTGTTCGTGACCTCGCACGGCCTGATCATGATCTTCTTCATGGTGATGCCGGCGATGATCGGCGGTTTCGGCAACTGGTTCGTGCCTTTGATGATCGGCGCGCCGGACATGGCGTTCCCGCGCATGAACAACGTTTCGTTCTGGCTGCTGCCTGCCTCGTTTGCGCTCCTGGTCATCTCGACCTTCGTCGAGGGCGAGCCGGGCGCCAACGGCGTCGGTGCCGGCTGGACCATGTACGCGCCGCTGTCGACTTCGGGTCATCCGGGGCCGGCGGTCGATTTCGCGATTCTCTCGCTTCATATCGCGGGCGCATCGTCGATTCTCGGCGCCATCAACTTCATCACCACGATCTTCAACATGCGCGCGCCGGGCATGACCCTGCACAAGATGCCGCTGTTCGTGTGGTCGATCCTCGTCACCGTGTTCCTGCTGCTGCTATCGCTGCCGGTTCTGGCTGGCGCCATCACCATGCTGCTGACCGACCGCAACTTCGGCACCACCTTCTTCGCGGCTGAAGGCGGCGGCGATCCGGTGCTGTTCCAGCATCTGTTCTGGTTCTTCGGTCATCCCGAAGTCTACATCCTGATCCTGCCGGGCTTCGGCATGATTTCGCAGATCGTCTCGACGTTCTCGAAGAAGCCGGTGTTCGGTTATCTCGGTATGGCCTACGCGATGGTCGCTATCGGTGGCATCGGTTTCGTGGTCTGGGCGCATCACATGTACACGGTGGGCATGTCGTCGGCGACGCAGGCCTACTTCGTCGCGGCGACCATGGTCATCGCGGTGCCGACCGGCGTGAAGATCTTCTCGTGGATCGCCACCATGTGGGGCGGCTCGATCGAGTTCAAGGCGCCGATGCTGTGGGCGATGGGCTTCATCTTCCTGTTCACGCTTGGTGGCGTGACCGGCGTGGTGCTCGCCAACGCCGGCGTCGATCGCGTGCTTCAGGATACGTACTACGTCGTCGCGCACTTCCACTACGTGCTGTCGCTCGGCGCCGTGTTCGCGATCTTCGCGGGCTGGTACTACTGGTTCCCGAAAATGTTCGGCTACATGTACAGCGACGCTATCGCCAAGCTGCATTTCTGGGTGACCTTCATCGGCGTCAACCTGATCTTCTTCCCGCAGCATTTCCTCGGTCTGTCCGGCATGCCGCGCCGCTACGTCGATTATCCGGACGCCTTCGCCGGATGGAATCTGGTTTCGTCGATCGGTTCGTACATCTCCGCATTCGGCGTGCTGATCTTCCTCTACGGCGTGATCCAGGCGTTCGTCCGCAAGGAGCAGGCTGCCGACAATCCGTGGGGTTCGGGTGCGACCACGCTGGAATGGACGCTGTCGTCGCCGCCGCCGTTCCATCAGTTCGAAGTTCTGCCGCGCGTTCAGTAATTACGCGGCCAAGACTTTAATTCGGCCAAGACAATGCATCCGCCGCGGTCAAGCGGCCACGGCGGATGAACCGTTCAGGAAGTGAGTTCATATCTTGTCGATTGTCGACCATCACGCGATCGATCTGTCGCCTCGTATCTCCGAGGCGGGCGTTGCCGATTATATCGCGCTGCTGAAGCCGCGCGTGATGTCGCTGGTGGTGTTCACCGCGCTGGTCGGCCTTGTTATCGCGCCGGGTCATTTCCATCCGGTGCTGGCGATTACCTCGATCCTCTGTATCGCCGTCGGCGGTGGTGCCGCCGGTGCGCTGAACATGTGGTACGAGCACGACATCGACGCCTTGATGTCGCGCACCGTCAACCGCCCGATCCCGCGCGGACGCGTAGCCCCAGGTGAAGCGCTGGCCTTCGGCCTGACGCTGGCGTTCTTCTCGGTCATGACGCTCGGTATTCTGGTGAACTGGCTGGCCGGTGCGCTGCTGGCCTTCACCATCTTTTTCTACGCCGTGGTCTACACGATGTGGCTCAAGCGCTGGACCGCGCAGAACATCGTAATCGGCGGCGCTGCCGGTGCTCTGCCGCCGGTGGTGGCGTGGGCTGCGGCCACGGGTTCGCTGTCGCCCGAGCCGATCATGCTGTTTCTCATCATCTTCCTGTGGACGCCGCCCCACTTCTGGGCGCTGGCTCTGTTCCGCACCGACGATTACGCGCGTGCCAATATTCCGATGCTGCCGAACGTCGCTGGTCCCGATGCGACACGGCTGCAGATCCTGCTCTATACGATCGTGCTGGTCGCCGTCGCGATTGCGCCCTGGCCGCTGGGATATTTCAGCGCCGTTTATGGCGTGACGTCGGTGATCCTCGGTGCCGGCATGATGTGGTACGCGATCCGCGTGTACCGTGATCGTACAGGAAGTGCCGCGCTGCGCGCCACGCGCGGGCTGTTCAAGTTCTCGATCCTGTATCTGTTCGCGCTGTTTGCCGTGCTGCTGTGTGAAGTCGTGGTGTCCGCGGTTGCGCGGATGATCTGGTCATGAGCGCGGGCATCGTCATGGAAAGCAAAAAGCCGCCGCAAGGTATCGTTCTCACGCCGGAGCAGAAGAAGCGCCAGCGCGAACGGTCGATTGCGATTGCGCTCGCCCTCGGCGTGCTGGTTCTGCTGTTTTTCGCGGTCACCTTGGTGAAGGGCCCGGCGGTCCTTCATCGGCCGATCTGAGGAAGCCGGCGATGACGCAACAACCCGTCAGCCCCCGCAAGACGCCGCGTGTCAGCCGCGACGTCATGATCGCGTCGATCTGCGGCTTTGTCGTGGCTTTCATGGTTGGCGCGTCCTACGCCGCTGTGCCGTTCTACAACTGGTTCTGCCGCACGACCGGCTTCAACGGCACCACGCAGGTCGCAACATCGACGCCGGAAAAGTCGCTGGAGCGCCGCATCGCCGTGCGTTTCGACTCCAATGTCAGCGGCGGTCTGCCGTGGAAGTTCGAGCCTGAGCAGAACGAGATTTCGGTCAAGATCGGTGAGGTTGTCACCGTCTACTATACGGTCACCAATCAGTCCGCGCGCGCGACCACCGGTGCTGCTGCCTACAATGTCGCGCCGTTGACGGTTGGCGCGTTCTTCCAGAAGATCAATTGTTTCTGCTTCACCGAACAGTCGTTCGGGCCCGGCGAGAAGCGTGAACTGGCGGTGGTCTTTTATGTCGATCCGGCGCTGGCCGCCGATCGTGAATACGACGATCTCAATACCATCACCCTGTCCTATACCTTCTACCCTGTGAAAGACCCGGCACCGAAGCCCGTCGCGGCCACGGAACCGGACAAGCGCAAGGGCAATCTTTGATTTTTCGGCTATAACGACGACACGCGCCGGATGACGGCATCACGGAGAGACCACATGGCAACGGGCCAAGCCAAGCACCACGACTATCATCTCGTCGATCCGAGCCCGTGGCCGATCGTCGGCTCGATCTCGGCCTTCATCATGGCCGTCGGCGCGATTACGTGGATGCATCACATGTTCGCCGGCGCGCCGATCGTGTTCGGTGTCGGCACCATCGGTGTCCTCTATACCTTCGCAAGCTGGTGGGCGGACGTGATCCGCGAAGCCCAGTACAAGGGCGACCACACCCGCGTCGTGCAGTTGCATCATCGCTACGGCATGATCCTGTTCATCGCGTCCGAAGTGATGTTCTTCGTCGCGTGGTTCTGGGCCTATTTCAACGCCGCCTTGTTCCCCGCCGATCCGGTTCACGCCACGCGCGAGGCGCTGTTCGGTGGCGTCTGGCCGCCGAAGGGCATCGAGACCTTCGATCCGTGGCATCTGCCGCTGCTCAACACGCTGATCCTGCTGACCTCCGGCACCACAGTGACCTGGGCGCATCACGCGCTGCTCGAGGGCGACCGCAAGGGCCTGAAGTGGGGCTTGATCCTCACCATCGTCCTCGGCGCGCTGTTCACCTGCGTGCAGGCGTTCGAGTACAGCCATGCGGCGTTCTCCTTCGCGGGCAACGTCTACGGCGCGACCTTCTTCATGGCCACGGGCTTCCATGGCTTCCACGTGCTGGTCGGCACCATCTTCTTGCTGGTGTGTTTGCTGCGCGCCTATGCCGGGCACTTCACGCCGAAGCAGCATCTCGGCTTCGAGTTCGCCGCCTGGTACTGGCACTTCGTCGACGTGGTCTGGCTGTTCCTGTTCATCGCCATCTATGTGTGGGGACACGGCGCATCGACCATGGCGCACGGCGCGCACTGATCGTCTGACAATCCAGGAAAAGGGCGGCCGCCGTGCCGCCCTTTTTCTGTAGAAAGGGACGGCATGGAACGGCATGCCCCGGCGACCTTATCGCAAACCGCGTTGCGCGGCCTTGCCTGCAAGTGTCCACGCTGCGGCGAGGGGAAGCTCTATGCGGGTTTCCTGACGCTGCGTCCGGCCTGCGAATCCTGCGGCCTCGACTATGCCTTCATCGATGCGGGCGATGGCCCGGCCGTGTTCATCATCATGATCGCGGGCTTCATCGTGGTCGGCTCGGCGCTTGTCGTTGAGATCAAGTATCAGCCGCCGTTCTGGGTCCATGCCGCGCTGTGGGGACCGCTGATTCTGGCGACCACCTTGCTGCCGCTGCGGTCAATGAAGGCGCTGCTGATCGCCTTGCAGTATCATCACAAGGCTGCCGAAGGGCAGCTCATCGAACGCAAACCGAAATGAGTGAAACGCAATCAACCAAGCCCGCACGTCCGCGCGGTATTTTCGGCCTTGCGGTGATCGCGCTAATCATGGTGTCGGTGCTCGTCAGCCTCGGCGTCTGGCAGCTTCGCCGCAAGGACGAGAAGCACGCGTTGATTTCGGCGCTGACCGAGCGGCTTGCGAAGCCGCCGGGCGCGTTGCCATTGCTGGCTGCGTGGCCAAAGCTCACGCCAGCTCATGACGAATTCCTGCGTGTCAGTTTCACTGCGACGTTCGAAGCCAAGCCGGACGCGATGGTCTACAGTTCCGGCTCTGCCGTGCGTGACGATATTGCGGGGCCGGGGACATGGGCCTTCTTGCCGGTCCGGCTCGCCGACGGCCGTAGCGTCGTCATCAATGCGGGCTTTGTGCAAAACACGATGCAGGATCGCGCGCAGCAAGACCGCGCCGCCAAACCGCTCGTCACCGGAACGCCGGTTGAACTGACCGGCTATCTGCGTTTTCCGGAATCCGCAGGCACGCTGACGCCGCATGAAGATGCCGGCAAGCGGTTGTGGTTCACGCGCGATGTCCCGTCGATGGCGCAGGTACTTGGCTGGGGTGAGGTTGCGCCGTTCTATGTCGATCTCGAATCGCCGGTGCCTGCATCGGGCACTCCGAAACCCGGTCCGCTGCACGTCCATCTCAAGGACGATCACCTGCAATACGCGATCACCTGGTTCGGTCTGGCGCTTGTGGTCGCGGCGGCCTTCGGGTTCTGGGTCGCCGGCCAGCGCCGGGCCTGATCGGGCCGCTTTGGTTTCTTGTGAAGGTGGATCGCAGCCGATATGGTGCGTTTCGATTTC
>CALRLJ020000097.1:0-10195 GCA_943368635.1 Sediminibacterium ginsengisoli
TGCCTGCTGAGTGCGAACGCCGCCGTCAAAACACCGGCGAATTGCCTCCTGCGCGGCATCCCCGGCGACTACACGCGGCTCACAGCCGAGGTGGAATGGCGTCGGTCCTTCACCGACTCCATCGGCCAGATCTTCACGCCGTTCGCTTCGCTGCGCGGCGACGCGATCAGCGCCAACATCGACAACCAGCCCGGCGTTTCCAACTATCTGCCGGTCGGCTCCACGCAGACCGCGCGCCTGATGCCGACGGTCGGGCTGGAATATCGCTATCCGTTCATCAACGTGCAGCCATGGGGCACGACGACGATCGAACCGATAGGCCAGTTGATTATCCGCCCGAATGAACCAAGCGCCGGCCGTCTTCCCAACGAAGATGCGCAAAGCTTCACGTTCGACGACAGCAATCTGTTCCGCGTCGATAAATTCTCAGGCTACGATCGTGTCGAAGGCGGTGGCCGCGCCAATGTCGGCGTTCAGGCGACGACCCAGTTCGATCGCGGCGGCTCGGTCAACGTGCTGTTCGGACAATCCTACCAGTTGTTCGGCCTGAATTCCTTCGCCGTGCAGGATCTGACCAACACCGGCCTTGGCAGCGGCCTCGACAAATCCCGCTCCGACTATGTCGGCCGAATTGCCTATCAGCCCAACAAGATTTACAGCCTGATCGCCCGGACGCGGCTCGACGAGGCAACGGGAGCCGTGCGGCGCTTCGAACTCGAAGGCCGCGCCAATTTCGATCGCTTCCAGGTGAGCATGCTTTACGGCAACTACGACGCACAGCCTGAACTCGGCTTCCTCACGCGCCGCGAAGGCATCGTGGGAACCGGCACCATCAAGGTGGCTTCGAACTGGGTGTTGTCGGGCGGGTTGCGCTACGACATCACAAACCAGACGGTCAATCAGTACATCGTGGGCGCGGGATACGTAGACGACTGCTTCATCATCGCGGCCAACTACATCACCGACTACGCATATACCTCGACGAGTTACACGACCCCCGTCACCGATCATCGTATCATGCTGCAGATCGGCCTGCGCACCATCGGCGGCACCTCGTTCAACGCTGCGCAGTAGTATCCCGGTAGCGGGACCGAGCGGCCAACGCTATTGCAGGGTTCAGGGTGCGTCCCGCAGCACGACGGGAACCGCCGGGATTTCATCGGATGCGCGCATTAACGCCGCAAACTCGGGGTTGATTTTACTGAACGCGCGCTGGAATCTTCAGCCTTCGCCGGGACAAATTTGAAGACGGGTTTGAATATGATCGCTGCTTTCTTTCTTCGCTACGCACGGGCCGTTTCGCTCGCGGTTGCTGTTCTCGCCGTGTCGGGCTTCGGCTCGAACGTCATGGCGCAATCCGTCGCGGCGATGGTCAATGGCGAAGCCGTGACCAATTACGACATCGACCAGCGTATCAAGCTCACGACACTCACCACGCGCAAGACCCCCTCGCGGCAGGAAGCACTCGAAGAGCTGATCAACGACAAGCTCAAGATCAAGGAAGCCAAGCGATACGGCCTCGACATGTCGTCGTCGGACATCGACGGGGCTTACGGCAACATGGCCTCCCGCATGCGCATGAGCTCGGAGCAGCTTAACAAGACGCTGGAAGGTCACGGCATCCGCCCCGAAGCCCTCAAGAGCCGGATCAAGGCCGACATGACATGGGGCAATCTAGTGCGCGGCCGCTTCCAGTCGAACCTGCTGGTTCCGGAGAAAGATCTCGCGGGAATTCAATCGTCCGGCAATGGGGCGGAAACCGAAAGCTTCGAGTATCTGGTTCGTCCGATCGTCCTGATCGTGCCGCGCGGCTCGCCGTCAAGCTTGATGGAATCCCGCCGCAAGGAAGCGGAATTGCTTCGCAACCGCGTTCAAAGCTGCGACGAAGCGCAGTCGTTGTTCACCACGATGCGCGACGCGACCATTCGTGAAAACCTGACCAAGACGTCGGCCGATTTGCCGCCCGCCCTGCGCGAGATTCTCGACAAGACCGCCATTGGTCATCTGACGCCGCCCGAAGTCACCAAGCAGGGCGTGGAAATGGTGGCGCTGTGCAGCCGCAAGCCGACCAAGGCGGATACGCCTGCCAAGCGTGCGGCGCGCGAGAAGATCTACAACGAGAAGTACGAAGCCAAATCCAAGTCGTATCTTCAGGAAGTCCGCAAAGGCGCGATGATCGAAATGCGCGGTAAATGAGTTCAACAGCGATGCCGTTGCCATGATCGAAGCCGCTATGAGCAAGGCTTTGGCACTGACGCTTGGCGAGCCTGCGGGCATCGGTCCTGACATCGCAATCGCGGCATGGCTGAAACGGCGCGAACTCGACCTTCCAGCGTTTTATCTTATCGGCGACAGCGCGTTCATCACTGAGCGCGCACGCTTGCTGGGCGTCAGCATCGCCATCGCCGATGCCAGCCCAGAGGACGCCACCGGAATCTTTGCCGACGCACTCCCCGTGGTCAAAACGGGTATCGCGGCAACCGCGAAACCCGGACATCCCGACGACAGCAGCGCACCCGCTGCCATCGCCTCGATCCGCCACGCTGTCGCGGATGTCATCTCCGGACGCGCCAGCGCCGTGGTCACCAATCCGATCGCCAAGAGCGTGCTCTATCGCGCCGGCTTCTCCCATCCGGGCCACACCGAATTCCTCGCGCAGCTTTCCGCCGCCGTGAATGGCATGGTGCCGCATCCGGTGATGATGCTGTGGTCGCCTGAACTCGCCGTCGTGCCGGTGACGATCCATCTGCCGCTGCGCGACGCCATCACGCAGCTCACCAGCGATCTCATCGTCAAGACCGGGCGCATCGTCGCGGCGGATATGAAAACGCGGCTGGGCATTGCCTCTCCCCGCCTCGCGATTTCCGGTCTCAATCCACATGCCGGCGAGGACGGGACACTCGGCACCGAAGACCGGTCGATCATTGCCCCCGCTGTCGCAACGCTTCGCGGCGACGGCATCGACGTGAAGGGTCCGCTACCCGCCGACACCATGTTCCACGCCGCCGCGCGCAAAACCTACGACTGCGCGATCTGCATGTATCACGACCAGGCGCTGATCCCGATCAAGACCATTGCGTTCGACGACGGCGTCAACGTCACGCTCGGACTGCCGTTCATCCGCACCTCGCCCGATCACGGCACCGCATTCGATATTGCAGGCACCGGGCGCGCCAAACCGTCCAGCCTGATCGCGGCGCTGAAACTCGCCGCACGCATGGCGTCGGCACCCAAAGCATGAGCGCCATCGACGATCTGCCGCCACTCAGCGATGTGATCCGCCGCTTCGATCTCTCGGCGCGCAAATCGCTGGGGCAGAATTTCCTGCTCGATCTCAATCTCACGTCGCGTATCGCGCGCGCGGCAGCGCCGCTCGAGGACGCCACCATTGTCGAGATCGGCCCCGGTCCCGGCGGCCTGACGCGTGCGTTGCTCGCACAGGGCGTGAAGCGCGTGATCGCAATCGAGCGCGACGAGCGCGCGATCCCTGCCCTTGAGGAAATAGCGCAGCGTTATCCCGGACGCCTCACCATCGTGAACGCCGATGCGATGACGTTCGATCCGCGACCGCATCTGAACGGCGAACGCGCCAAGATCGTTGCCAACCTGCCCTACAATATCGCCACCGTGCTTCTGATCGACTGGCTGTGCGCCGAGCCATGGCCGCCGTGGTACGACATGATGGTGCTGATGTTTCAGCGCGAGGTCGCCGAGCGCATCGTCGCCCGAGAGAACGACGAGGCTTATGGCCGGCTCGGCGTTTTGTCGAACTGGCGCGCCGAAACCAAAATCCTGTTCGACATAGCCCCCGGCGCGTTCGTGCCGCCACCAAAGGTCACGTCGTCCGTGGTGCGCCTGATCCCGCGCGCCACGCCTGAGCCTTGCGATCGGCGTGCGCTGGAACGTGTCGCAGCAGCAGCCTTCGGCCAGCGCCGGAAAATGCTGCGGCAAAGCCTCAAGTCGCTGAACGTCGATCCGGCCGCTCTCGCCGCCGCAGCCGGTGTCGAGCCGACCCGCCGCGCGGAGACCATTCCAGTGTCCGGCTTTGTTGCCATGGCGCGCGAATTGGCGGATATAACAGCCGCAAAAGCAAAAACACCGTAACGGAGAAAGCCCATGGCCCAGATGCGCCGCCAGTCCCTCGTGAAATTCGATGCTCCGCTCTGCGAAACCATCGTGGAGACCCCGAAGCCGCAAGGCCGGGAAGTTCTGGTGCGCATCGAGCGCTGCGGACTGTGCCATTCGGACCTGCACATCCAGGACGGTTATGCGGATCTCGGCGGCGGCAAGAAGCTCGACACCACGCGCGGCATGGTGCTGCCGTTCACGCTCGGCCATGAGATCGCAGGCGTTGTCGATGAAGTCGGCCCCGATGTGGACAAGGCGCTGATCGGCACGAAGAAAGCCGTCTTCCCGTGGATCGGCTGCGGCCAGTGCCGCGACTGCCTTAACGGCGACGAGAACCTGTGCGCCAAGCAGCGCTTCCTCGGTGTCTCGATCGACGGCGGCTTCGCCACTCACGTTCTGGTGCCGGATGCGAAATACCTGCTCGACTACGATCCGCTGCCCGTCAATGTCGCCGCGACCCTGATGTGCTCGGGCGTCACCGCCTACGGCGCGCTCAAGCGCCTCGTCGATCGTCCGCGCCAGCGCAACCTGCTGCTGATCGGCCTTGGCGGCGTCGGCATGATGGGACTTTCATTTGCCGGCGCGATGTTCAAGCAACCGATCTCGGTGGCTGACCTGAATCCAGCTGCGCGGGATACTGCGCTCAAGAACGGCGCATCGACGGCCT
This sequence comes from Sediminibacterium ginsengisoli, assembly GCA_943368635.1. Taxonomy (GTDB): domain Bacteria; phylum Pseudomonadota; class Alphaproteobacteria; order Rhizobiales; family Xanthobacteraceae; genus Afipia. Next base: position 4,796 of record CALRLJ020000097.1, read on the forward strand.
ACGATCCGTCCGAGGCCGACATCGTCAAGCGCATCCTGAAAGAGACCGACGGCGGCTTCGATGAAGTGGTCGATTTCGCGGGCAACGAGAAGTCCATGGCGTTCGCGATGGCGGTTCTGGCGCGCGGCGGCAAGATCGTGGTGTCCGGCCTGATGGGCGGCAACTTCAGCGTGCCGATGGTGCAATGGATCTACAAGCGCATGACCATCGAAGGCTTCATGGTCGGCACACTCGCCGAAGCTCAGGAACTGATGGCACTGGCGCGCGCCGGCAAGATCAAGCCGACGCCAATGCAGGAAGAGCCGATGGCCGACGCGCAGAAGTGGATCGATCAGTTGCGCGCCGGAAAAGTCGTCGGCCGCATCATGCTGAAGAACTGACGCCCCATATTTCGGCTATTCGGGACGAACCGCAATCCAGATCACGTGGCGCGCGCCGCCGCGTGGTCCATTTGCGCGGACCGGCACTTCATTCACATCGAAGCCCGTCTTGCGCAGCCGCTGGGTAAAGCGCGGGTTGGGTCCAGACGACCACACCGCCAGCACGCCGCCGGGCCGCAGCGCCACGCGGGCGGCTGTCAGGCCTTTCAGGTCATAGAGCGCGTCGTTGGATTCACGCGTCAGCCCCTCAGGGCCGTTATCGACGTCGAGCAAGATGGTGTCGTAGACCGCCCGCGCAGATCTGATGAGGTGGCCGACGTCGTCTTCGCGGATGGTCACGCGCGGATCGGTCAGGCTGTCGCCGAACATCTCCGCCATCGCGCCACGCGCCCATGCCACGACCGACGGCACCAGTTCTGCGACCACGATCTCCGCTTTGGGTCCGAGTACGGTCAGCGCCGCACGCAGCGTAAATCCCATGCCGAGACCGCCGATCAGCATCCGTGGCCGTTCACGTGTCTGAATGCGCCTGCAGGCGAGCGTGGCAAGCGCTTCTTCCGAGCCGCTGAGACGGCTGTTCATCAACTCGTTCTGACCGAGCTTGATGGTGAAATCGGCACCACGGCGCATCAGGCGAAGTTCGCCGCCGCCCGGCACTTGTGCGGTATCCAGCAGGGTCCAGGGGATCAACGATCATTCCTCAATCATTCAGCGCAGCACCAACGGACACGGCGCGTGCCCTCGTTACCCCATGCCGGTTCCCATATGCCAGCTAGAATTGCGCCCGCGTCACCCTGCCCGCGCGCCCGAATTAAGCCTTAGCCTGCCCGAATTTGCGGCCTATTCCGACCCAACTTGTCGCCGAGAACTCGAACATCAGAACTGGTTTCGTGTTGCGTAAGGGGACAGGATGTCAAACCGAACCGCCGTAGTGGCTTTCGCCGTTATCACCGGCTGCGTTTCAATCTTCATCACCGCATCGTCGTTGAGGGCCGCGCCCGCAACACCTGAAGCCGCCGGCAGCGCCCCCGACGAATGTCTGGCCGCGCCGAAGACCACAACGCCTGCGGGAGCGCATTGGTATTACCGCACAGAGAAAGGCACCAAGCGCAAATGCTGGTATCTCGCCGACGAAGGCGCCCGGACCAAGAAAACAACAGCAATCACTGAACCAACCCCGTCAGACACCGCCGAACAGGACGTGCCTCCTCCGACGAAAATCACACCTTCCGCGAAACAAGAAGCTTCCGCCGCGAAACAAGACGCTCCGAAAAAATCCATTCAGAAATCCGTCGCCAATGCCCGTGCGGAATTGACCGCCGGGACGGACGACGATCCGTCTCTCGCGGAAACGACATGGCCGCCGATGCCCGCACCTTCCGCCGGGACCGACGTCCGCAGCGACAATCAGATGGCCGCGGCCCAGCCTGCACCCGAAGCAGCCAACAAGCAGGGCTGGAATATCGCAACGCGATGGCCTGAACCAACCTCGGTTGCTTCCGCCAGCGACCAGCCCGCAGCAGCACCGGCACCCCAGCCTGTTCAGCCCGCTCCGGCTCTCACCGCCGAACGTCTCGTCACAGCGGCCGCCACGCCGTCAGCAGCAGCACAACCAGCCGTGACAACAGGCACGGCAACAAATCAACCGCCGCAGTCCACAACGCCAGCGGACAGCGAGGGCATGTCGCTCAGGATCATGCTGAGTGTTCTGGTCTGTATGCTGGCGCTTGTGGCTATCCTTGGCCCCATGCTGTTCAAATACTTCAGGCCAAAGCCCCGCGAAGATGAACGCACCTACGGGCAGCGCCGTCCGATCTGGGACATGAACGTCGCCAGCGGATCGATCATGCAAGATAATCCGATGCCGATGTCTCCACCGCGCTACGCACGCGTTCTGGACGAACCGCACATGCCGGACCAACCGCGCGTGCTGGACGGTGCCGCCGACGAGATCGAGGAATTACTGGCGCGGGCTTCAAAGCGTTCAGCGGCGTAGACGCCTGCATGATAAGCGGCGGACAAATCCCGCCGCTTATTTCTCCAACTGCTTCTGCAGATCGCGGACGAAAGCCGATAAGCCGGTCTGGCGCTCGCGCTTCAGCCGCTCGGCCTTGAGGATCGTGACCACCTGCGAATACGCCTCGTCGAGATCGCTGTTGGTGACGACGTAATCGTATTCCGCCCAGTGACTCAACTCATGGCTGGCGCGGCTCATGCGCCCGGCGATGACTGCGTCGGAATCCTGCGCACGCGTGTGCAGCCGCTTTTCCAGATCGGCGGCGGACGGCGGCAGAATGAAGACACTCACGACGTCGGCGCGGGCCTTCTCGCGCAACTGCTGCGTGCCCTGCCAGTCGATATCGAACAGCACGTCCTGCCCTGCGGTGAGTGCATCCTCCACGGGCTTGCGCGGCGTGCCGTAGTAATTGTCGAACACCGGCGCATGCTCGAGCAGTTCGCTGCTCTTCACCATGGCGTCGAACTTCGGCTTGTCGATGAAGTAATAATGCTCGCCGTCGACCTCGCCCGGCCGCTTCGCGCGCGTCGTCACCGACACCGACATCCGCAGATCCGGCGTCTTCTCGATCAGCATGCGCGCCAGCGTGGATTTGCCCGCGCCCGACGGCGACGACAGCACGAACATCAGTCCGCGCCTCTCAACGCCTCTCAAGGTGCCCCCCGCCGCCATGGTCGATCCTCGCCGCTCCAAAAAACTATTCCAGATTCTGAACCTGTTCGCGAAACTGCTCGACCACGTTCTTCATCTCAAGCCCGGTGTTGGTCAGTTCAATATCGTTCGACTTTGAGCAGGTGGTGTTGACCTCGCGGTTGAATTCCTGCGCCAGGAAATCCAGCCGCCGTCCCACGGCCCCACCCTTGCCAAGCAGTTCGCGAGTCTGCGCGATGTGCGAGGCGATGCGGTCGAGTTCTTCGCGAATGTCCGCCTTCGCGGCGATCATCACCGCTTCCTGACTGAGACGGTCGGCATCGAACCGATCCGAGGTCTCAAGCAGCACAGCAATTTGTTCAGCGAGCCGCGCCCGGATCGCCTCCGGCTTGCGGCCGGGTGCAGCTTCGGCACGCTTGGCGAGACGCTCGATCTCATCCATGCGCTGGGTCAGGATCTGGCCGAGGGTTGTGCCTTCGCGCTTGCGCATATCGATCAGGCTTTGCAGCGTTTGCTCGAACGATTCTGATACGGCAGCACGCGCGGCCTGCATTTCGGTCTCGTCGCTCTCTGGCTCGACCACTTCGAGGACACCCTTGATCCCCAGCAATCCATCGACACTTGGGGCGACGGCATCGGTCCGCGCCGAAATCTCGCCGGCGACTTTCAGGATCGACGACAGGACATCTTCGTTGATACGGATGATCGATGCCGCACCGCTGCGCTTGACGGTGAGGTTTGCGTAGACGGTGCCGCGCGACAGCAGTTCGGTGGCGCGCTTGCGGGCCGCAGTCTCGATGTCATCCCACCCGGCGGGTAGCCGCAGCCGGAAGTCAAAGCCCTTGGCGTTGACCGATTTCAATTCCCATTCGAACGTATAAGGTCCGCTGGTGCCGTGGCTTCGCGCAAAGCCGGTCATGCTCGACAGCGCCATCGCGATAGTAACTCCGTCTTTGGTGTTCCGGACAATGCGGACTTGCGAGCTGGCAGGCCAGCTTACATCAGGACTGAGCTTGTCCCTGAAATCGGCATAGCACGCAAGAGAGAGCAAAGAGAGACGTAGTCTTACTGCGTCTTCTCTTCTTCAGGCTCCGGCTCGGCGGGCACCGCCGCAGGCGCTCGTTTTGCGGTGCGCTTGCGCGCTGCGGCGCCATCCGCCGCCGGCTCGTTGGCGATGATGCTGGTGGGTGCATGAGCCTTCGGTGCAGCCGCCCTGGGCGCGGTCGCTTTTGGCGCAGCCTTGGGAGCGGCAGGCGCAGGCCTGGACGGAGCTCCCGCTGCTGGTGCTGCGGTCGCGGCTGGTGCAGGCACCGCCGAAACCGGCGGCTGATCGTCAGCATCCACGGTGTCGTTCTGCTGCTGGCGTTCCATCGCGCGCAGCTTGGCGACGCCCTTCTGGTGCTGGTCATAGGTTTCGGTGAACGAGTGACCGCCCGTGCCGTCGGCAACGAAGAACAGGTCGCGGGTACGCGCCGGATTTGCGGTCGCCTCCAGCGAAGCGCGGCCCGGATTTGCAATCGGTCCCGGCGGCAGTCCTTCGATTACATAAGTGTTGTAAGGCGACGGCTGCTGGATCTCGCTGCGCTTGATCGGCCGGCCGAGCGTACCCTTGCCACCGACCAGCCCGTAGATGATGGTCGGATCGGATTGCAGCTTGATCCTCTGACGCAAGCGGTTGGTGAACACCGCGGCGACCCGGCTGCGTTCGTCAGCCCGGCCGGTTTCCTTCTCGACGATGGACGCCAATGTCACGAGTTGGTCCGGCGTGCGGACCGGCACATCGGGATTGCGGCGCGCCCAGACGTCGGCGAGAACTTTCTTCTGCGCCTGCTGCATGCGGTGAATCACCTGATCGCGCGGCGTGCCGCGCGGAAAATTATAGGTGTCGGGCAACAGCGTGCCTTCGCGCGGCTGCTCTTTCAGCGAGCCGGTAAAAATATCATTGTCCTGAAGCCGGGCGACGATCTGCTCGGAGGTCAGGCCTTCCGGAATCGTGACGGAATGCTGCACCACCTTGCCTTCGACGATGGTGTTGATGACCTCGCGCAGGCTGGCGTTTTTCTGAAATAGATACTCACCGGATTTGAGGCCCGAGCGCGCATTGAGTGCGAGCACGCTGCCGATAAACGTCCAGCGGTCGGCGGAAATCACACCGGAGCGCAGCAGAATATCGCCGATGTCCGTCATGCCCGCGCGGGCCGGGATATTGACGACCTTATCCTGGGCCAGCGGACCTTTCGCCTCGATGGTTTTCTTGCCGTAGAAGAAGACGCCGCCGGTCAGCAACATCGCGACAATCAGAAAGGTCAGGATCGCGTTGCCGACAACGACCCGCGTGCTGCGCGCGCGCTG
>CALRLJ020000098.1:0-10184 GCA_943368635.1 Sediminibacterium ginsengisoli
GGTCTTGCCGCCATCGCGATGGCGTATCTTGCCGACAATGCCCAGGCGGTGTTCGGCCGGGTGCTGAGTTATTCTCCCTACATGGCGCTGCTGGTCACGCCGCTCGGTTTCGGCCTTGCGACCCTGCTGGCGATCAAGGTGTTTCCCAACTCGCAAGGCAGCGGCATTCCGCAGGTGATCGCAGCCCTCAGGCTTCCCGATCAGGAGGCGCGCGCACCGCTGGTCTCGTTGCGGGTTGCGTTCGGCAAGATCGTCGTGATGACGCTGGGCCTGCTGTGCGGAGCCTCGACCGGCCGCGAAGGACCGACCGTTCAGGTCGGCGGCTCGATCATGTTTGCAATCGGGCAGTGGGCGCCATTCCGGCAGCCCGGATTCCTGCTCGCGGGTGCAGCCGCAGGCGTCGCGGCTGCGTTCAATACGCCGCTTGCTGGCATCGTGTTCGGCATCGAGGAAATGAGCCGCTCGTTCGAAATGCGGACCAGCGGTTTGATTATCGGCGCGGTGATCGCAGCCGGTCTGACGTCCCTCGCAATCGTCGGCGATTACAACTATTTCGGTTCGACAGCGGCGGTGCTGCCGCTCGGCCGCGCATGGATCGTGGTTCCGGTCTGCGCCGTCATCTGCGGTGTTGCCGGTGGTGTGTTCAGCCGCATCCTCATTCTGTTCGCCAACGGATTCTCGGGGCCGGTCGGTGATGCGATCAAGCGCTATCCGGTTGCTTTCGCCGTGGCCTGCGGCCTCGGTGTGGCGCTGTGCGGCATCTTCAGCAGCGAGCATGTCTACGGCACCGGCTACGAGCAGGCGCGGGCCATCATCCACTCGACAGACACAATCGATTACGGCTTCGGCCCGTGGAAATTCCTGGCGACGCTGTTTTCGGCGATCAGCGGAATCCCCGGCGGCATATTCGCGCCTTCGCTTGCGATTGGCGCCGGTCTGGCGTCGGATCTCAGCCTGTTCTTTCCCCATTCGCCGATCGGGGCACTGGTGCTGATCGGCATGGTGTCGTACCTGACCGGCGTGGTTCAGGCGCCGATCACTGCCTTTGTCATCACCTCGGAGATGACCAACGACCACGCCATGGTGATCCCGCTGATGGCGTCAGCGTTGATCGCCAACGCGGCGTCCAAAGTCGTTGTCAGCGAAGGACTCTATCACGCGCTCGCAAAATCCATCTTCAAGACGCGAACCGAGGCCGGCGCGGCGAAGGATGCACCTTCGCCTGCGGTCTGAAGACGGCGCGGCCTGCCACGGTTCGTTCGCTATGCCGGTCCCGCCGCACCTTGCTTGTCGCCAAGCGTGAACTGCTCGCCGGAGCGCACCAGCGTAACCTCGCGCTGATGGAATTCTTCGAGCGTGCTGCGGTGTCCGATCGAGACGATGGTGGCGTCGGGAAGCTTCTCGGAAATCAGCCGATAAAGCATTGCTTCGGACGGCTCATCCAGCGATGCGGTGGCTTCATCGAGGAACAGATATTGCGGCGTGTGCAGCAGCGCGCGCGCGATGCCGAGCCTTTGCTGTTCGCCGAGCGACAGCGTCCTGTTCCAGTGTCCTTCCTCATCGAGCCGTGCCGCCAGCGCCGGTAAACCGACGAGTTTCAGAACGTCGCCGAGTTGAGCCGCACTGTAAGTGTCGTCTTTCGAGGGATAGGTGATCGCCGACGCCAGGCTGCCGACCGGGAAATAAGGGCGTTGCGGCAGCATCATCAATGATGCGCCCTTCGGAATCGAGATGGTGCCCCGGCCGAACGGCCAGATCCCGGCGATGGCGCGGAACAGCGTGGACTTCCCCGAACCCGACGGCCCGGTGACCAGCGTCCGCTCACCATTCCGCAGCTTGAAGCCAGTGGCTTGCACCAGCGGCTTGCCGTTGGGCAGTCTGAGCAGCAGGTCATTCAGGCCGATGTCCCCGCTATCCGGTGCGGCAACCGGCTGGACCGAATCGGGATTGACCGCGAGCGCCTTCGCCGCGCCGATGCCGGTTTCAAAGCCGTCGAGGCGGGCGACCACGGCCTGCCATTCGGCCAGCGTGCGATAGGTCGAGATGAAGAACGACAGCGCGCCCTGCACGCTGCCGAAGGCGGAGGCGGTTTGCATCATGCCGCCGAGCTGCATCTTGTTGGCGAAATAGGCGGGCGCGACCAGGATATAAGGAAAAATCACCGAGGCTTGCGAGTAGCTCGCGGTGAAGGCCGTGATTTTTTTGGTGCGGCTCATGATGCCGAGCCAGTTATCGACCACCGATCCGAAACGGGTGAGCAAACGCTGGCGCTCCGCGCTGTCGCCGTCGAGCAGCGCGATCTGTTCGGAATTCTCGCGCACGCGCACGAGGTTGAAGCGGAAATCCGCCTCGAATTTCTGCTGCCTGAAATCCAGCCCGACCAGCGGCCGACCGATCAGATGGGTCAGCCATGTGCCGAGTGCGGCATAGATCAGCGCGCCCCAGACCATGTAACCCGGAATGTTGAGATCCTTGCCGAACAGATGCAGCGGTGCTGCGCTCGACAACGTCCAGAGGATGACGACAAACGACGCCAGCGTGACGATCGAATTCAACAGGCCGATACCGATGTTCAGCGTGCGGTCGACGAACAGCTTGACGTCGTCGGTGATGCGTTGGTCCGGGTTGTCGGCGGCGTCGCCCTGAAGCTGCATCCGGTAATGGTTGGCATGGCTGAGCCATTCGCCGAGGTAATGTTCGGTCATCCATTTGCGCCAGCGGATCTGCAGCCACTGATTGAGGTAGAGCTGATAGACCGCGATGACGATGAAGATCGTCACGATGACTGTGAAGTAGATGATCTCGGATACGAAACTGTCCCAGTTGCGCTCCTGCAGCGCGTTGTAGAACCGGTTGTTCCATGAATTCAGCAGCACGTTGATCGCTACCGTCGCAAGCTCGATCACGATCACTGCGGTCAGCAGGGCGAGGCCCGCCCATTTGTCGTCAGAGCGGAAATACGGTGCAGCGATTCGCCACACCGTTTTGAGCGTCGAGCCAATGCCGTTCACAGAATAATGCTCCTTGAAAGGGCGCTAACGCCCTCAAAATGAAGAGAAAATTTCCGTCAAAGCGAAGGCTCCGCAGACGGGTCGTTGTGACAATTCAGACGGTTCCGATAATACCCTAGCATGCGGACCGGTGACGAAAATCGGGCGGCGGGTGTGTTCGCAGCATTGTGACGGTTCTGCATCGTCCAGCGTTCAGCGGTCGGCGGCTGTTTTCTGCTGTGTCATTGCGTGTCCCGGGCGCGGGATCGACGCATAGCTGCATCCGCTCGAAAATTGAGCGTCACCCGCACTGGAAAATCGCAGCTCAACCGTCTAGAACCGCGCGCGATCAGGAATTGCTTGAGGTCATCCATGATGTTTCTGCGACACGCAGTGGTCGGTCTTGTCTTTGCGGCCGGTGTCATCGGCCATGCTCAGGCTCATGCCGCCAGTGAGTTTCCGTTCGGGCTGGAAATGACCCTCGAGGCAAGAGCGCAGCCGGGTTCGAAGAAAATTCCGACACTCGAAATCGGCGATCATGGCGAGGCTGTGCTCGATCTGTGGTGCAAGGCCGGCAAGGGGCAATTCTCCGTCGCCAATGACAGCGTCATCTTCGTTCCGGGCGCGATGGAAGATCGCGGCTGTTCGCCGGAGCGCGCGCAGGCCGACGACGCGCTGCTGAATGCGCTAAGTGCTGCGGCCACCTGGAAACGGCAGGGCGATTTCGTGTCGTTCGTCGGCGCAACGACTGTGCGCTTTCGGCTGAACACAAACTGATCGGAACTCAGCGCTCGCTGAGGATCATGTCCGCACAATCCCCGCCCGACTGGATCACGCCGGTATAGCCGCCGAATCCGGTATAGGCCGATGCAAGATACAATCCGGGTATCGGCGTTGCCGGAGTTCGTTTCGGCGCGGAGAACAGCGAGCGTGGCGGCGTTGGCGCAAAACCGTAGACGGCGCCTTGCGGCGCGCCGAGATATTGCTGCACCGACAGCGCGGTATTGAACGTCGAGGCCGTGACCGATTGCGCCAGTCCCGGATAATGCCGGTCCAGATGCGCCACGATAGCGTCCTGCCAGCGAGCGCGCTTGGCGCGGTAACTGTCCTGATCGCCGCCGGCCCAGTTCGACAGCAGATCCGGCCCGACCACGGACAGCACATGAGGCGGCGCGGGCAGGGCTGAATCGATCGCGGTATAATCGACGATCGCCAGCGGTGGCATCCGCTCACCGGGTTCCTCTGCCATCAACGCCGTCGCTTGGGCATAGTCGGAGAGCGCCGTCATCCAGTCCGGCAGCAACTGTGTGGAGTAGCCGCTGACGCCGAATACGCGCGGCGGCTTCGACAGGCCGAGCGTGAGCATGAACAGCGAGATCGACCGCCGGCGATTGCCATAAGCGGCGTGAAGCTTTGCGCGGCCGGGTTCCGGCAGCAGCGCAGTCAAGGTCTCCGGTGCGGCGTTGCCGACGACGCATGTTGTTTCCACGGTCTGCGGATCGCTGCCGTCCTTTGCCGTGTGCGTGATGCTTGCGATGCGGCCGTTCGAGTCGAGCCCGAGTGCGCTCGCGGTGCGCCGCAGGACTACGTCGCTGCCTGCGGCTTTGATGGCGCGTGCCAGTGCGCTGGAGAGCCGTTGCGATCCGCCCTGCACATAACGCCCGCCGCTCAACAGGTAGCTTCCTTGGGCTGCAGCAAAGAACACCCACCAGGTCGTCGCCGGATCGTCGTGGTAGTAGGACAGGTTCGCGGCCAAAGCAGACTTGACCGCTTCATTGCCGCCGAACACCCGGTCGAGCTTTTGCGACAGCGACAAATTCCAGTCCCGGATTGCGGGCAGCAGGTTTCGCAATGCGCTGAAGGTTTGCCGTGGCGCTTTGGAAAGGCGCGTTCCGCGCGCGAGTGTCCCCATCGCCAACGCGATCTGTTCCATCTCTGCAAGAAGGCGGACGATGCCGTCACGCGCTTCCGGGAAACGCTGGATCAAGGCGTGCCGGGCAGCGTCGAAGTTGTCGGGCAGGGTGAGCGGCGCGCCAACCGGTCCGCCGCGCACTTCATAAAAAGTACCTGACGGAATCCATTTTACGGCCTCGAGCACGCCGGCGCGCATCAGCGGATCGTGTTTGGGATCGCGTGGATCGTAGGGATCGCTGGTCTCGTGCAGCGAACCTTCGACGAACAGGTCGCCGACCTTGTAGCTCGAAGCCGCGCCGCCGACCGAATTGCCGCGCTCGATCACCAGCACCTTGCGGCCTGCGCGCGCCAGAATCGCGCCGGTGGTCAGGCCGCCGAGGCCCGCACCAATGATGACGGCGTCATAGCGCGTCATGCGCTATCGAACCTTGCGATGGGCGTGCGTGGGACGGCGGGCTACTTCCATGTGGCCTTGTCGGTGTCCCAGCGCTGACCTTTCAGCTCGGCCGCAACCGCCTTAATCATCCCGTCGTCGTCGTTGAACGTGGTTTCCTCCTCGCCGCCGGAACTCTCCGAGAATTGCAATTGTGGGCTGGCGGTTTCGTCGGTGGTCTTGCTGGACGGCACACCGAGCCAGACGATCAGGCGGTCGGCGCCGCCGGGTTTGTCGGGGCTGACCAGTGCGGTGATTTCCAGCGTCTCGGTCAGGTCCAGCGCCGGTGCCAATTGGCTCGGGCGCTTGAGAGTGAAGGTGAGTTCGCCGGTGGTGTCATTCCACGTCGATGTCGCGGGCTTTGCGTTCATCACTTTCGCGGCGATGGCCGTGACGGCGGAGGCGAACTTGTCCCTGTTCAATTTTCCGCCTTGGCTCCAGTCGCCGGTGGCGAAGCGGATCGCCCGCTCCATGTCGTAGGTGCCGGAGGTCCAGCCTGCCATGGTGACACCGGGCGCGGTCTTCAGGCTGGCGACCAGACCGGACGCGCGCGCCGGATCGACGAACAAACGCAACACCTGCTGGCCCGAACGCAGCGCATTGCAATCGGTTGCGATGCTGTCGAGGGCGATCTGCACGTTCTGGCCTTTCAGGCTCTTGACCAGTTCGGCGAAATTCTCGCGCTTGACCCGGACAGCCAGCGATTGCGGCGACACCTGCGTAAAGTCCTTCGGCGCTTCGCTGAGGTCGTCATCGACCACCTGCGACTGCTGAAATTCCTTCTCATCGACGTCGGTATTGTCCGGCGACGAAACCGAATTGGGCATGTTGCCCAGCGTGATCTTGCCGTCGAACGAGACCGATTTGCTGCCCTTGCGGATCAGGCTGACCGCGACCGGGGTCTTGTTCTCGAAGCTTTGTCCGCTGCCGGTGAGTTTCTCGCCGTCCACTTTCAGTTCGATCGCGAAGCGATCCTTGCGATCCGAATTGGTCGACACGGAATAACAGACGTCGAGCAGCGCCGAGGCCACCTTGCCGCCCTGACGGGTTTCCTTGATGAAGGCATCGACCGGCAGTTCGCCGAGCAGATCGCCCAGCGAATTGAAATAGCGGGCCTCGGTTGCGGCCGGTGCAGTCTTCACGTCCTTGGCGGCCTGAGCATAGGTTTGGGCATGGGCTGTTGGCCACGATCCTGCCCCCACCAGAGCGAGAGTGCAGCCAATCATCAATGCGCGCATGATCTTGATCCTGAAACGGTTGATTTGCAGCGGGCGGACAATCTCAAAACCGGGCCGGATTGTCGCGGAAATTCGCAAGGTCGGGATAACAAAACGGCGGGCGGCGAGCGCGCTCTTGTCCCGAAAACAATGATCCATGCTCGAAATGGACGTGGCACCGCGCTGCGGCTCGCCCCCCCGGTGCCAAACTTCGTTGCGGGTTGCCCAGGCACTTGCCCAAAACCTCGGCAGGCTTGGCGTCAATCCGGCGATGAGCGGTATCGCGCTGGCATACAAGCTGGCCCGTGAATTGCAACCACTTAAGGGGCAACTGGAACAAGGGGTGCGTGATGCGACGTCGTGATTTTACCAAACTGGCGGCTGGCGGAGCGCTTGGCGCCGTGGCCATGCCTGCAATTGCCAAAGCGCAGACGACCTTCAACTGGAAGATGACCAGTTTCTACGGACCCAACGCCTATTTCTATTCGACCGGTCCGGGCAGCGCCAAGGATCTCTGCAAGCGCATTGAGGAGATGTCGGGCGGGCGGATCAAAATTCAGTTTTACGGCGCGGGCGAACTGATTCCGGCCAACGCGGGATTCGATGCTGTGTCCTCTGGCACGGTCGAGATGAACTACGCCAATTCCTATTTCTGGACCGGCAAGAGTTTTGCCGCGCAGTATTTCACCGCCGTGCCGTTTGGCCTAAATTTCGTCGGTTTCAACGGCTGGCTCTATGACGGCGGCGGGCTAGAGCTGTGGCGCGAGACCTACGACAAGTTCAATCTTGTACCCTTCGCCTGCGGCAATACCGGCGTGCAGATGACCGGCTGGTTCCGCAAGCCGATCGAGAAAGTCGAAGACCTCAAGGGCCTGAAAATGCGTATCCCCGGCCTGGCCGGACGTGTCTACAAGGAACTGGGTGTTGAGTCCGTGCTGCTGGCGCCGGGTGACATCTTTCCATCGCTCGAACGTGGCGTGATCGATGCTGCTGAGTTCGTCGGGCCTTATCTTGACCGGCAACTCGGTCTGCACAAGGTCGCCAAGTACTACTACACCACCGGCTGGCACGAGATGGCGACGACCAGCGAGCTCATCATCAACAAAACCGCTTGGGCATCTTTGCCGCCCGATCTGCAGGTGATTGTCGAGAACGCCTGCATGGCTTGCAACACCCGCGGCGAAGCTTGGCTGCAGAAAGTCAACGCCGAGGCGATGGACGACTTGATCAAGAACCAGGGCGTCATGGCGCAGCCCTTGCCCGACGCCGTGGTCGATGCCCTTCGCGCCGCCAACGACAAAATTCTTGCAGAAGCCGTCGCCAAGGATCCGATGACCAAGAAAGTCCATGATTCTTACATGGCCTATATGGCGTCCTATAAGCAGTGGGCGAAATACTCCGAAAAGCCCTACTACGACAAGATTCTGGGCATCTGACGTGAGCGCTGCAAGGCAACTGGCTGACGGGATCGACAGCTTCATCGATCTCGTCGGTCGCGCGATATCGTGGCTAGCGCTGCTGGTCGCCATCGTCATGGGCGCCAATGTTTTCTTCCGGTACGGTTTTTCGATCGGTGAAATCTGGGCTCAGGAGCTGGAGTGGCACATCCTGGTGCCGCTGACGCTTGTCGGCATGTCCTATGCGCTGCGTCACGGCGAACATGTCCGTGTCGATGTGCTGTTCGCGAACTTCAGCGCACGCAACAAACTCGCGGTCGATGTGGCTTCGGCCGTCATCTGCATGATTTTCTCGGCGCTGGTGGTCTATCTATCGATCGCCTTCGTGAAGCAGTCCTGGGGAATGGGTGAGGGATCGCCCAATCCGGGCGGTATCGGCGCGCTTTATGTGATGAAGGCGATGGTGCCGCTCGGCTTTGCGTTGCTGTTCCTGCAATCGCTGGCGCAAGCCATCCAAAACGGTCTCGCCTGGGCCGATGCCGGCAAGGTTTCCCAATGACGCTTGAAGTGCTCGCGACCCTGATGCTGGTCGCATTCTTCGTTCTGTTGCTGATCGGAATTCCGGTCGGCCTGACGTTGGCCGCGACCGGTTTCGTGTTCGGTTACCTCGGCTTCGGCGCATCGCTGTTCAACCTGTTGCCGCACCGGATATTCGGCGTCGTGACCAACGGCACGCTGCTCGCCATTCCGCTGTTCGTATTCATGGGCGTGATGCTGGAGAAATCCAGACTCGCCGAAGAATTGATGGACGTGATCGGGCTTGCCGCCGGTTCGCTCAAGGGCGGACTCGGCATCGGGATCGTTCTCGTCGGTGTGCTGATGGGCGCCACCACCGGCATTGTCGGTGCGACAGTTGTGACGCTCGGCCTGTTGACGCTGCCCGGCCTGCTTCGGCGCGGCTACGACAAGGGTCTTGCCTGTGGCGTCATCTGTGCGTCAGGAACGCTGGGTCAGATCATTCCGCCGAGTCTGATCCTCATTCTGCTGGCTGACATTACCAACCAGTCGGTCGGCACGATCTTCGCCGCGGCGATGATCCCCGGCCTGTTGCTGTCGGCGATCTACATCATCTACATCCTCGTTCTCGGTATTCTCCGGCCGGAGATGGTGCCGGCCGTGCCGCTCGAGGAGCGCGCCCAGATTTCCGGAATGCAACTGACCGGCAAGATATTGCGCGTGGTCGCGCCGCCGATCGGCCTTGTTATCGCGGTTCTCGGCTCGATCATCGCGGGCATTGCGGCGCCGTCGGAGGCTGCGGCCATGGGCGCGCTGGGATCAATTCTGGTTGCCGCTCTTGGCCGTCGCTTGAACATTCAAGTCTTGCGTGAAACCTGTCAGGCCACGACGCGGATCAGCGCGATGGTTATGTTCATCCTGATCTGCGCGCAGGTGTTCTCGCTGGCCTTCCGCGGCTTGCACGGCGAAAAGCTGGTTCAGGATGCTTTCACATTGTTGCCGGGCGGCATCAACGCCAGCATCTGGTTCCTGATGGCGCTGATTTTCGTTCTCGGCTTCTTCATTGAGTGGATCGAGATTTCGTATATCGCGGTGCCGCTATTTCTGCCGTTGTTTATCAATGCCAACACCGATCTGGTCTGGCTCTCGACGATGATCTGCGTGAACCTTCAGACCTCGTTCCTGACGCCGCCGTTCGGATGGTCGCTGTTCTTCCTGCGCGGCGTGGCGCCGCCGGAGATCACCACGGGCGATATCTATCGCGGGATTATTCCATTCGTCGGCATGCAGTTGCTGATGCTTGTGCTGGTGTTTTGCTTCCCCGGCCTCGCCACATGGTTGCCGAAAGCCATCGGTTGGTAAGGCGCTGAAACAAAAAAAAGACCGCCCGAAGGCGGCCTTTGATGTCGGTGAGGCGAGCGCGACGGGCTTAGAAACCCATGCCACCCATTCCGCCCATGCCACCCATTCCGCCGCCGCCGCCCGGCATCGCCGGTGCTGCTTCCTTCGGCAGTTCGGCGACCATGGCTTCGGTGGTGACGAGAAGACCGGCCACAGAGGCTGCGTCCTGCAGGGCGGTGCGAACCACCTTGGCCGGATCGATGATGCCCTTGGCGACCATATCGACATACTCTTCGTTCTGCGCGTCGAAGCCGAAGGTCTCGGTCTTGTTGTCGAGGATCTTGCCGACAACGATCGAGCCTTCAACACCGGCGTT
>CALRLJ020000099.1:0-10129 GCA_943368635.1 Sediminibacterium ginsengisoli
AGTGCGTTGGCAAATCCGAAGGCCATGATCGCCGCCGCCGCCGCCGCGGCCGCCTGCGGAGCGCCAAACAGCGACGGCTCGGCGAGCGGGTTGCGCAGCAGGCCTTGTAGTGACGCGCCCGCCAGCCCGAACGTCGCGCCGATCAAGGCGGCAAGAATCGTCCGGGGCAGGCGAATATCGCGCACGATGATCGAGGCGACGCCTTGATCGGAGAAAAGCGCGGTGGCGACCGTGCGCGGCGAAAACTGCGCAGGCCCTGTTATCAGCGACAGCACGAATAGCATCGCCAGCAGAATGGCGAGCATTGCGTTCAGCAGGGTGCCCTGAATATTGCTTTGGCTATCGCTGTTCATCGTGTTCCGGCGTATCTCCGCAGCAGAAGGGGCGCTGACGCACCGCAATTGGCGTGGCATAACAGGCTGCCATGATCAAGAGAACCATCTTCGCGGGCTTGCTTGTTTTTGTCGTTTTCACGGCGCTCTGCGGCATAGCGCCCGTCGCGCGCGCGGACGGTTCGCCACGGCGCATCGTATCCTTCAATCTTTGCGCGGATCAGCTGCTGCTTGCACTGGCCGATCCGGCCCAGATCGCAGGACTGTCGCCCTATGCGGTCAATCCCGTTTTGTCCGTCATGACGGAGAAGGCTGCGGCATTTCCGCGCCTGGATTGGGACGCGGAGTCGGTGGTGAATCTCGCGCCCGATCTGGTACTTGGCGGGCCGAGCCATCGGCCGATCCATGCCATGTTGAGCGCGATGGGCATACGCGTCGTGGACGTTGAGCTCATCCGGAATCTTGCCGATGCACGCAGGCAGGCGATTGAGCTTGGAAAACTGGTCGGCCATCCGGAGCGTGGCGAAGCGCTGGCCCGCCAGCTCGAACAAGCCGAAGCGCGATTGGCTTCGGTCGCCTTAAAGCCGCCGCTGACGGCTGAGGTTATTCAACGCGAAGGATACCGGGAAGGCCCGGCAAGCCTTGTATCGGGCATGCTGTCCATCGCGGGGTTGCGGGCGCCGGATCGCGCGTCTGGAGCAGGCGGCTTCATGTCGGCTTCGCAGGGCGGCTTTACGTCGCTGGAGCAGTTGCTGACCAGCGGGCCGGATGTGCTGGTGCTGCAGGATCCGCCCCGCGAGGCGCGCGATCAGGGTGCGTTGTTCATCACGCATCCGGCATTGTTGGCGCGCTATGGCGCAAACCGGCGGATAGATCTTCCCGAGCGATACACGCTTTGCGGCGGTCCGCCATTGGTGCAGGGGCTCGATTATCTTGCGCAGGCAATCAAGTCTCTGAAGTAGCGGTCTTCCTTCAAGCAACAGTCGGCAAGACGTCCACGCCGCCGAAAGCGATAA
The DNA here is from genome assembly GCA_943368635.1 of Sediminibacterium ginsengisoli. Classification (GTDB taxonomy): domain Bacteria; phylum Pseudomonadota; class Alphaproteobacteria; order Rhizobiales; family Xanthobacteraceae; genus Afipia. Next base: position 1,349 of record CALRLJ020000099.1, read on the forward strand.
CTTCGCCGCGCTTGAGCATCACCACATTCGTCGCCAGGCGCCGCATCTCGCCGGCATCGTGGCTGACAAAAACCATCGGCACGCTGGCCTCATCGCGCAGCCGGATGAAGTAGGGCAGGATCTCCGCTTTTCGCTGCTCGTCCAAAGATCCCATCGGTTCGTCCAGCAGCAGCAGGCGCGGCTTCGCAAGCAGGGCGCGCCCGAGCGCGACGCGCTGGCGTTCGCCTCCGGACAATTGTGCGGGACGCCGATCGAGCAGGTGTCCGATGTCGAGCAGATCGATCGTGTATTTTTCCGCCGCGACGTCGTGGGCAAGGCCGTTCATGCCCCGTCCGTAGTCGAGATTTTGCCGGACGCTGAGATGCGGAAACAGCCGTGCATCCTGAAACACGTAGCCGATCCGCCGCCGGTGCGGCGGGATATGAAGACCTGATGTACTGTCGTCGAGGACTTCGTCATCGAGGGCGATTTGCCCACGGTCCGGTTCGATCAGTCCGGCGATCATGTTGATGATCGACGTCTTGCCGGCGCCGGAATTGCCGAACAGTCCGGTGACAAGTCCTTCGCTTGTGAAGGAAGCTTTGAGCTTGAAATCGCCGAGCTGCTTTTCGACATCGACCGACAGCATCTTAATAGCCATGCAGCCGCCGCGTGGCGCGCCGCGCCAGAATTTCCGATGCGATCAGTGCGGCCATCGCAATCGCAATCGACACAATCACCAGACGCAGCGCTGCGCTGTCGCCATCCGGCGTCTGGGTCAGGGAATAGATCGCCGCAGAAATGGTTTGGGTTTCGCCGGGGATATTGGAGACGAATGTAATGGTCGCGCCGAACTCTCCGATCGCCTTGGCGAAGCCGAGGACCATGCCGGCGACGATTCCAGGCAAGGCCAGCGGCAACGTCACGGTGAGGAACACGCGCCAGGGCGCTGCGCCGAGGGTGCTGGCGGCCTGTTCGAGCTTGCGATCCACGGCTTCGATGGACAACCGGATCGGCCGTACCAGCAACGGAAACGACATCACGCCGCACGCCAGCGCAGCACCAGTCCAGCGAAAGGCAAACACAATGCCGAGCGTGTCGGCAAGCCACGCGCCGACCAGACCCTTGCGTCCGAATGTCAGCAGCAGCAGATAGCCGGTCACCACCGGCGGCAATACCAGAGGCAGATAGACCAGCGCGTCGAGCGCGGCCTTGCCCCAGAAATCCCGCCGCGCCAGCAGCCACGCCACCGCGATACCGAGCGGCGTGGCAACCAGTGTGGCGACGGCGGCGACCCGCAATGAAAGCAGGATCGCCGTCCAGTCCTCAGGCGAAAGATTGAACATGCGGCTTTTAAGAGGTCGGCTTGGTCAGGAAGGTGAAGCCGTATTTCTCAAAGATTGTCTTTGCCGCCGCCGAACGCAGGAATGCGAGATAGCCTGTTGCATCGGCTTTCGCGCTCGCGGTCGCCGCGATCGGATAGATGATCGCTGGATGCGAATCCGCCGGGAAGGCGCCGATGATTTTCACGCCGGAATCGACTTTGGCGTCGGTCTCGTAAACGATGCCGAGTGCCGCTTCGCCGCGCGACACCAGCGCAAGTGCTGCGCGCACACTTTCAGCCATGGCGAACTTCGGCTCGGCAGCCTGCCATGCGCCGAGCTTTTCGAGCGCTGCCTTGGCGTATTTGCCGACCGGCACCGCCTTGACGTCGCCGGTGGCGATCTTGCCGTCGCCGGCGAGCTTGGCGAGATCGAAGCCCTGACCGATGGCGACATTCGAAAGTTTGGAATCTTTCGGTGCGATCAGCACGATCTTGTTGCCGAGCAGATTGACCCGAGATGGCTCGTTGATGGTCTTCTTCCCGATGGAGTAATTCATCCAGTCGGTGTCAGCCGAAATGAACACATCGGCGGGCGCGCCTTGTTCGAGCTGCTTGGCGAGCGCAGAGCTGGCAGCGTAGCTCGCGACCATTTTGATACCGGTTTTAGCTGTGTAGGCCGCGTTGGTCTCATCGAGGGCATTCTTCATCGATGCCGCGGCAAAGACCGTAATGATCTTGTCCTGCGCCACGGCCGGAGCCATTGCGGGCGGCTTGGCGTCCTGCGCATGGGCTAATGAAAGGAATGGTGCGCAGACAAGCGCGGTGAGAGTGAAAAAGCGGGACATCATATTCATTGGGCGCTCCATAGCGGCGCACGCGCAATCGCGCGGCAACCGGCTTCGATCATTTCGTCTGACGACAAGCGGAAGCGCCGTTCCGGCAACCCCGACAGCGCGCAGCATGTCGGAGTGTCGTTCGGGTGGAACCATATCAGGCGTGGCTTCTGCGTAAAGCCCCGGACCGCTACTCCGTTACGGGCATCACTGCGATCTTGATCGCGGATTCGGCCACGCCGCTCACTTGTACGATCGCCGGGCCGGCCACGAGATCGAACTTCATGACCTTGCGGATACCGTCGCAGCCGGTGACGCCGCTGAACGCCTTCGGCTTGAGAAATTGGCCGCCCTGCAGGACATCGACCCAGGCGCCGGCAGACAGGCCGATCGAATAGGCACCGTTCGCCGGAATGTTTTTCAGTGTGCTGAAGCCTGCAAAGGTTCCCTGCTTTGGAGCGCGCTCGGGAGGCGACGGCAGTTTCGCATCCTCAGCCGGTTTCAGTTCGAGAACGATGGTCTGTGGCAGCGCATCGGTGACAACGCCGCCTGACGGCAATTTGGGCGCGCCTGTCTGGCCGAGAGCCGCGCGCTCGCGGGTCACCGGCCATTTGAAGTTATCGCAGCCGACAGGTTCTGCCGCCCACGCCCGTGTCGCTCCCAGCACTACTAGGAGTGAAATGATTGATGGCTTCATCTTCAGTCGACCGCGATCATGACATCGGAAGCCTTGACCACCACGATGACGGCACTGCCGGTCTTCAAGCCGAGATCTTCGACAGCTTCGTTGGTGATGGCGGATGTGACGATCTGGCCGCCTCCTATATCCACGCGCACATGCGCGGTGGTCGCGCCTTTCGTGACCTCGACGATTTTACCTTTGATCTGATTTCTGGCGCTGATGCGCATGGCGGTCCTTTCAGCATCGCACCCTTCGTCACGGAATCATGGCGCGGGCGACACGTTATGAGGCTGGGAACAGGTTTAGAGACCGCCGTCTCTCAATATCCGGCCGCGCTTGCGGCGCGCCGGTTTCTCATTCTAGCGACGCTTGCAGCAGATTGCTACGGCGCTTGCAGAACCTGCCGGCACTCACTTGGCAGGTTCGCCATCGTGAGCGGAGGCCTCGGCTTGGGTGGCTTCGCCGGCGGCTTGGGATGCAGCACCCGGTCACTGAACCAGTAAGCGAGGTCGCCTGCGCTGCAATGTTCGCCGCCATCGGGAGGTGGCTGCGTTTCGCAGTTCGTGCTGCCCGGCGGGCACTTCATGCGAATATGGAAATGGTAGTCGTGCCCGTACATCGGACGCACTTTCGAAAGCCAGTTCCGGTCGCCCTTCGCTTCGCGGCAGAGCGCCTTCTTGATCGCGGCATTGACGAAAATGCGCTCCACCTGCGGCTCCTGCGCGGCGGCGCGGATCACCGGAAGATGCGATGGTGTCCAGGTGGCCGGATCGATGTCGAGGCGATCCTTTCGCACCATCATGACCGCCGATGTCTCCTCGCGTTCTTCGCGCGAGAGCTGCCGGTTCGGCATCGGCGTCAGCCAGATGTCGGCGTCGAGTCCGACCTGATGGCTGGCGTGGCCGGTCAGCATCGGCCCGCCGCGTGGCTGCGACATGTCGCCGACCAGAAGTCCCGGCCAGCCGGCCGTCTTATGCACCTTGCCGGCCAGCCGCTCGAGCAGGGCAATCAGATCGGGATGTCCCCAGTTGCGGTTGCGCGACAGCCGCATGACCTGCCATGCCGGGCCGTTGATCGGCAATGCGACAGCACCGGCAATGCATCCGTGCGCATAAAAGCCGATGGCCTTCGGTGCAAGCGCAGCAGGCTGCAGCTTGCGGCCGAACAATTCCTTGGCGGCAACATGCGGATCGTTGGGGTTGGCGAGCGGCGGAAGCGGCCTGGGATTGACGCTTCCCTTGTCCTGCGCCGATGCAGGGCTTGCCGCTGCTATGACGGCTGACATCAGGGCGAGCGCGGGAATCAGACGGGATCGCTTCATGGCGCCTCTTATAGCGGAAGGCCGTATCGGCGACGAGACGGCGCCGTTCTTAACCCCATGTTAGCCATGCCGGACAATGACGCAAATTGATGCGGAATACCGGTCACGGGCGTATTTGTTATGCATTTGGCGTGTGACGACAGCGGTATCGCCTTGTTCGGGCTCGGGAAGCTGCATCGTCCGCTGCGACCCAACGCCGCGAACGATATGAAGCCTCGCAATTGAGCAATTTTGTCCGGTCGGCGTGCATACAATTTCAACCGACAGTAGCGGGCCGCGCTGGAGAGATACTAATTTTTCAGACACTTGTACGAAGACTACATCCGCAGAAAGCAAAGACATGGCGGGGCGATGCCGATCAATCGGCCAAAACCAAAAAACCAGACCGGAAAGTCAGCATCCACGCGGGGAAGGTTGTCAGTTCGCCGGCCCAAGGCCGCGCCGAAACTCCTGACCAAGGGCCGCAAGGTTTCTGAAATCGGCGAGATTGTGCGCAAGCGCGCGGAAGCCGAGGCGGCTATCGCGGATGCTGCGCGATCGAACGCGCGCCTGCGCGAGGCCATCGATATCCTGCCGCAGGGGATCGTGTTTCTCGACGCCGACGGCCGCTACATCCTCTGGAATAAGAAGTACGCCGAGATCTACAACAAGAGTTCCGACCTCTTTGAGGAAGGCGCAATGTTGCGCGACACCCTGAAGGTCGGCGTCGCGCGCGGCGATTATCCGGAAGCCGTCGGTCGCGAGGACGAATGGATCACTGAGCGGCTCGAGAAACTCTATCATCCCGGCCATCGCCATGAGCAGACACTCTCCGACGGTCGCTGCATCCTGATCGAGGAACGCCTGACCGGCGACGGCGGCGTGATCGGGCTGCGCGTCGACATCACCGAGCTGAAACAGCGCGAGGCTTCGTTTCGGTTGCTGTTTGACGGCAATCCGGTGCCGATGATCGTCTGTGCCCAGGACAATGAACGTATCATCAGCGTCAACGATGCAGCTATCGCGCATTACGGCTACTCGCGAGACGATTTCGAGAAGCTGAAAATATCGGATGTTCAGGCCTTCGATCAGGTAGCTCCCTGGACCGGCGACCAGACCACCGAAGAGCGCGCGGCGCGAACCTGGAAACACGTCAAGGCCGATGGTTCGCTGATCGATGTCGCGATCTATTCGCGCCTGCTGGTGTTCGACGGCCAGCCTGCGATGCTGCTGGCGCTGATGGACATTACCGAGCGCAAGCGCGCCGAGGCGCGGCTCGCCTTCATGGCGCAGCACGACGGTCTGACCGGGCTGCCGAACCGCATCCTGCTGCGGCAACGGCTGGATGAGCTTCTGGCGCATACGCGCCGCAGCGGCGACAAGGTCGCGGTGCTGTTTCTTGATCTCGACAATTTCAAAGGCATCAACGATGCGCTGGGGCACGCGGTCGGAGACAAGCTGCTGAAGGGCGTAACCAAGCGCCTGCGCTCATCGCTGCGCGAGGAGGACGCTATTGCACGCCTCGGCTCCGATGAATTCGCCATTGTGCAGACGGGTATCAACCGGCCTGAAGAAGTTGCGTTTCTCGCAAGGCGGCTGATCGACGCCATCAGCGAGCCATATCTGTTCGACGGCCACACCATCATCAGCGGCGCCTGCGTCGGCATTGCGATCGCGCCCGGAGACGGCGACGACGCCGAGAAACTGCTCAAGAATGCCGACATGGCGCTGTCGCGCGCCAAGAGCGAAGGCCACGGCACGTTCAGCTTCTTCGAGTCGGAAATGGACGCCCGCGCCCAGGAGCGCCGCCGCATCGAAATCGATCTGCGCGGCGCCATCGAGAGCAATATCCTGCAGCCGCACTATCAGCCGCTGGTCGATCTTAAAAGCGGGCGGATTACCGGCTTCGAGGCGCTGGTGCGCTGGCCGGACCCCGAGCGCGGCATGATCTCGCCGGCGGAATTCATTCCCGTAGCCGAGGAAACCGGCCTGATCAACGCGGTCGGCGGACTGATGCTGCGGCGTGCCTGCATGGATGCCGCGCAATGGCCCGACGATGTACGCGTCGCGGTCAACCTGTCGCCGCTGCAGTTTCGCGTCGGCAACCTGCTGTCGGTGGTGATGGATGCGCTGAAGGCATCCGGCCTGTCGCCGAAGCGTCTGGAGCTGGAAATCACCGAAACCCTGCTGCTCGACAAGAGCGATCAGGTGCTGGCCACGCTGCACGCGCTGCGGGCGCTCGGTGTGCGGATTTCGATGGACGATTTCGGCACCGGATACTCGTCACTGAGCTATCTGCGCAGCTTTCCGTTCGACAAGATCAAGATCGACCGCTCGTTCGTGCAGGATCTCGATTCCAACAATGACGGGCAGGCGATCATCCGTTCGATCATTTCGCTCGGCATGGGACTTGGCGTCACCATTACGGCGGAAGGCGTCGAAACCGAAGCCGAATTGAGTTGCCTGCGCGCCGAAGGCTGTCATGAGGGCCAAGGCTTCCTGTTCAGCCGCGCGCGGCCGAACGCCGAGATCACAGCCTTGCTGCTGGCCCAGCGCAACGCATCCCGCGCGCGCGTCGCGTAACGCCGCCGATCCGTCGTCTGCCAAAAACAAAAACCCCGGCTTCGAGCCGGGGTTTTTCCTTGAGCGGACGATCCGCTGACATCACTTCTTCTTGGATTTCTTCTTCTTGGCTTTTTTGGCCTTCGGCGCGGCCTTCACAGCCTTCGAGAGATCGTCGATCTCGGCTTTGCCGACATGCTTGATGATCGACTTGATGGTGCTCTTGGCGGATGCCTTGCCGGCATAGCCTTCCGAGGCGAACATCTTCTCGCCGTTCGGCGCGCGGAAGCGGAAACGGAATTCGCCGGATTTATCCTTGTAGATTTCAAATTTATAGGCTGCTGCCATCACTCTCTCCGATGGTTGTTTCAGACCCACGCAGGTTAAGCGCGCGACGCACCGGAGACAAGTGCAGGTTGTGCGTTACCCTCCGCGCATTTGCTTGCGCGACGGACAGCACTTGCGCTGTCATAAATGGCTTCGCTGCTCACGCCGTCATTGCGAGGAGCGCTTCACGACGAAACAATCCAGTTTCGCACATCGATCAGATGGATTGCTTCGCTTGCAATGACGACGATGGATGCATCGCGATACTCACCCCGGATCACAGTTGTGCGGAAGCATCCGCTTCACCTGAGGGCGCGGACGACCCGGTCCCGTTTTCCGTCTCTCGCTGAAGAGAGAATGGAGCGCCGGGAGGCGCCAGAGTGCTTGCGAGGCACCCTTCGACGAACCTTGCGAGGGTTCGTCCGCGTGCCGTGACGAGAACGGAGTGCGAGTCCGTCTCGCGAGGCGCGCGCGTCACGCAATCGATGGGGCTGCGAAGCCCACCGCGCGGACGCTGCGCCTCCCGGCGCTCCACTTGGCCAGCCCCGAAGAGAGGGGCAGCAGCGGGATCATTCCTCCACGTCATGAGCGCGGGAGAAGATGTGCTAGGAATATAATCTTTAGTTAGTGCGGTGTCAATGTCTGAACTTACGAACGCGCCTTCAAATACCTTTGCTGCGCTTCCCAGTTGCGGCGGCTCAAACCGTTGGCAGAAAAATGAATTTCGCATATTCCGTCATGCTGCCAATGTTGATAAAAAATGGCTTGGCTTCAAATGGGCTGTCCAAAGGTGAATTCCAGCAAATACGAAATTCATTTTGATATGCATATCGAAAGTGTTTCAGAAAACCATCAGCGCTATAGCTCCAGTCGCTGACGAAATACGGATCATAATATTGGACTGCACCGAGCCTCGGGACTAGTTCTGGGCGAGTTTTTGCGACTCCTTCGACGAGTCGACTTAGAAAGACATCTGGCCGCTCAATAAATGCAATCGCATTTGATCCAAAATCACTTAGGAGACGAAAATCATACCTGTGCGACGTGCAGAACATATAGAAGTTTGGTAAGTTTCTTCGTACTTCTATCTCTCTACGTCCGGCGCGAATTGAATCGCGCGGATCAATCCCGAAAAAGTCGCCACTGATGCTTGACGTGGCGCGGTAAGCGAGCAGTTCAAGCTCGGACTGGTCCTGAATAGCGATCGTATGAGACTTTTCCGAATATGACGACGCGGGAGAAATCTGAATTTCTCCATTCTCGACCATCGCGCGGATATGTTCCTCTTTGCCGCATTTGACCAAATACGGCGTCTTGGGCAGTTGGGTATTATCAAGAATTCTAAGGCCGGGTGGAGCTTCCGGAAAACTTGGTATCGGCAAATGAATATCTTCATCCGCTCTTAAAGGCCTGATTTTTCTAGCGAAGAGTTCTTCTTGAACGTGAAGGGCAAGCGACGTCCATGTTTCATGAGCCTTTCCAAGTACCGGGGAAATTTTCCCCGAGGCATCCAGCTCATACGAGTTGCCAGCGAGGTCTTGATATCGCTTGTGCAGCTTTTGGGATGTAGCGTGAATCAGATAGGGGTCTTTGAAATAGTCGAGACTCCACCAATCTTGGCGACGGAGTAAGCCGGTGGATTTGAACTGCTCTTCAAGTTCCATTCGTCTCTGTCGATAAAACTCTCTTCGAGCTTCCGCAGGACGAATAGACATCGCTCAACTATCCACCTTCAGCGCGGCAATGAACGCTTCCTGCGGGATGTCGACCTTGC